>NZ_JBIMEV010000099.1:0-6684 GCF_051262595.1 Salipaludibacillus sp. CF4.18 | reverse complement strand
TTTAGCTTAAGGAAAAACATTCACAATCCTTCACATATCCTATTATAATTTTCAACCATATGGCCCGATTACTGAAGTCTGCTATTATTGAAAATCAATAGATTTGTATAATATGTATAATATTCCCAATTATAAAAACAATGGTTTTTTAACTTTGATCATCCAGAATATATGATAACGGTCTCTCATACATTGGTACTCTTTTTGTCATTCAGTGGTAAAACTATTTCAAATATCGCACATATCATTGGCCACACATACTTCTATGATCTGACGAATAGCTCCTCTATTCTACTTATAGTTGTAATCTCAACCTCATGTCCCCTTTTTATTTTTCAGATTACACTCTTCTGATTATTCCTGTTCCTAAACCAAAAATTAAGATGGCTAAAATTAAAAGCTGGCTTGGTACTTCTTCATCAAGAAAGTATAAATAGTTGTGGAAATAACTATTACGAAGATTAACAAAAATCAATCCCTCTTGTATAATTATTTCACTAAATTACCATCCTCTTTGATTTTTATTATTGATATTTTATTTATGTTATATAAAGGTATGGAGAAACTGGTGCATTAGTCACTCTTAATTTACACGACTTAAATTTTTTCAGCTATATCTTTCTTAAACCTTGCGAATATATCTTGATCGAAGTGTTTTAAATACTTAGCTACCTTAAAGATGAATTTAGTTCGATTAATTTCCTCTGTCAGTAGATCTATGACAGTTACTACCGCCACTAAAAGCTTTTGATAAGAAATAGTTTTTTCCCTGAAGACTACTACCTCGCCTGAACTCATGGGAAGAGTTTGATCTAATATATATATAGCATATCGTTGCGGTAAATTTTGTTTATCATTTGGAACTAATTTCTTCAATTGATCTATAAGCTCTAGTTCTGAATAAGACCTATAAAACTTGTAAAAATCAAGAATCAATTCTTCTGCTCCGTTTTCACTATCTATGTCAGTCTAAGTAATTACAAAATAGTTAGCCATACCTCTAACTCCTCCTTATTACATATCCTTTCAACAAAAAGGAAGAAAACCCCTCCATTTATTACATATCAGGCTATAACCTTATTTAGAATTGTATCTATTACATTGCAAGATTACTATTTATGTTTGGTTTGCTGTCATTCGACAGCCCACCATTGTCAATTTATTGAATCGTTTTTAACATTTTTTTCAATGGCACCTTCTAAGATACGCTTCCTCATACTTATCTCATAATTTTTAATCTGTTCTTTTGTCATTTTCGGATGTATTGCTTCTTTGAACAGTTTATCAAGGTGTATACCTTCTTTGTCATAAATATTGTAAGCGACAGATTCACCATGAATAATTACATCTTTAACTGCTCTTTTTATCCAAGGTCGAGCCAAATCATCGTCTCCTGCTTTCCAGTGAAAACTTCTTATAAGTTCTTCACCTATAACGCAAATGCATGTTGCGGCCTCACCATTATGGTGAACAAAATCTAAATTAATATCCGATACTGCTCTGTATTCTCTAATTCCTTTTTTTATTTCATATAACCGGTGTTCTTTAGACGTATCACATTTTAAAATTGCCTTCGTGCATCCTGTAATAAATTCCTTTTCTCCACGACTAATAAATTTAGACATAATATCCGCTCCTATCATATATAGTTTATACAGAATCGTGATTATGACTTTTAATATCGTTATCTTCTTCAAAGTGTTGTATTAATCCGGATCAGGTTCGTTTACTGGTTCTATGCCTCCGTCTTTCATGGCGTAGACCAATCTCACCAACCCCTCCCCCAATATCTTTCATAAGGAATGGCGCTACGTCATAATTTAAATCTTCTACTTTTTACCTTCATCATTGCCTTTTGGTAAAATCTATTTCTAAACTACTGTCAAGTTTCTCCTCTTCCGTAATGCCCTGACTACAAATGTGCTTGAATTCACATAATCCGTATCATCTGTTCACCCTAAGCTGCATAAAGCCTCATTTTACGTCTTTCATGCTAACCCCTTTTCTATTGAGTGGATTGTTGACTTATGTTGAAGTAGATTATTGCATCATAAATTGATATAGCAAATCCTAATGTATATAACTAACAAAATTACTCTTTTTCGTTTGCAAAATAAAAATAATCTCTGTACTCAACATAATAGATATAGGGTTATTTAAAGGTAGTCTGGATTAATAAACAGAAAAAGATAGTGTTCAATATTAAACACTTCGCACTTGTTAAGCAACTCTGAAGGAGATACTTATAAAAAGCCGATTAAAGCTAAATAGCAAACAAATAAACCACGACTATAAATACAACTGCTAAATTATAACTATATTCCTTAAATAAACAGTTATCGAATCATCGACCTGCCCGCTTCTGAACCTAGTTGTTAATTACAACTTCAATTTACACTTAATTATGAAACTGCAATGTCTAAGAATCTCAAATTCTAAATCAGTGATGTCATGCATATGTGCTATTTTATTTCTTACTTTCGTTAGTTTGGATAAGGATTCTAATTCAATTGGGGTAAAACATTCTGTAAGAGGGGGATATTTTTCAAAATACGATATTATTTCATATAGAGATTTTGACTCAACTGGTCTTGCTTCATTAAATTTATATTGCCACTTTAAGCCGTAATTCTTCATCAAAGTCCAGTTCACGTAGTTTTTTAATCTAGTTTCAATTTCGTATAGTAGGGTGTATGCGGAACTCATGACTTCTGATGGGTTTTTGTATGGTTCTTTTATCATTTCGTAGTGCTCCTTTCGAGGGGGTTTTGAGGTTAAATTTATAATACAACATTTTCCACTAGAAAAATATAATAATTAACAAAAAAAAAAGAATAACAGGTTAGTAAACCTGCTATACCCCAATCTAGAGCCTTTAATACAACTCTAATTTACTTTTCCACTAAAAATCAATACTTTATCGAGAGGACCAATATTCATATTGTGGTCACTATATCCTTGTAGAATACTTGAAATACTCTCTACTTAGTTTTTCTGGTTTTATTATTTTTGCCCTTTGAGATACTTCCACATCAATACCACATATTCCATTAACTTGTCGAATACTAATTGCTATCTCTCTCTTCTCCCGACTATCGCTAAATGAAATTAGTAAAACCCGCTTGTGATTTGAGTAACAAACAAGCGGGTATATAAAAGACAATGAACAAAAAGGAGGATAATTCTTCATCACCTTGATACTATATATACTTCTTCTGCCTATCCCCCTCATGAAACCGACGGTGTTGCCTACCCAAAGTGAGTACATCCTTTCTATTTCAATAAAAAAGCTTGTGTACATGGAAGTCTGATTAAATTATATATCGGGTGAGTGGGTGACTGTAGTATTCTAATTGGAATTTACCTAGCCCTTTGCTAAACACCTATAAATGATCCCTCTTGATTGTATAGGTCTAATTTACTGTTACTTGTAGCTTTGAAATAAAGTTCGGTTTCATAAAAAAGTTTGATCAAAAGTTGATACGCAGGATTTTTTCTAGTTCAGCAATCGAGGTCATATGGTGGAGTAACTTTTATATTGCGTAATAGACTTTTACTGTGCAACAACGATAGGAATAACTTTGGTGAAATTAGAACAGCAACCTAGCAATAGGTAAATGAGTTAATATCTCTTTTCTTTTCTTTTTTTTTATTCTTAAATTAAAGGTGAGTGTTGACCTCACCACTCACATCATTTACACTGAGTGCAGTAGCTAGTACTCATATATATTAAGGAGGTCCTTAAAATTAGAATACAATTCTATCCAAACCATGAATTAGAAAAAAGACTTACTAACGAAGCTGAACAGCTAGGCGTGAGCGTTAGTATCTTAGTTAATGATGTGTTAAACAAGCATTATGGATTAATTCCAGCTACATCCTTGTCAAATTCAGAGTTAAGAAAAGTTATTTTTGAAGAAGTATCGGAATTCGTAAAAGCTCAACATAATGGAAGAGAAGAATTTGACTTAAACAAAGCATCAAGAACATATAGGGATATAGATATGGTGTATTCTGGAAAACCTAGTGCGATAAAAGCACAGATTGGTAAGGAATTCAATAACAATTATGTTGGCCGAGTCAAACCATTTGTTAACGTAAAACAAGTTAGGCTACCTAATGAAAAACCTAAAAAGACTATTAAGAATCGGGCAGCAATATATGCAATAGATTCATCTGATATAGCAGATGAATAGTATATAGATTTATGTGCTAAACTGCGCCACTTTCCAAGCAATTGAAGATTTAGCAATGGTTGAAATGGCTGTAATAGTGAGGTTTATATATCAGAAGAGATTGTTTACTATGAATAGGCTTGTCAAGGAAAGTACTTACAATAATGAGTTTTTACCTAAAAGTAGGGAAGAATCGTAAACAAATGGAGGCTATAGTTCAACTAGCAGTTAATTCTTAATTCGGTCATTTGATGTATAGTACAATGATACTGTTCCATAGAAAAAGAATATTCAACAAACAGGCGCAATTTTTGAGTATCACAGGAAAAAATAATCAAACTTTATTTTAAAGCAAAATTACTAGGTTAGTAAAACCTTATTCGATATCTAAGTTCTCATTTTTTCGTTAAACACTAAAACATTTTGGCTTCATCGCTTTCCTCAATTCACGATATTGATCTTCATGTGGGAACTTATTTTCGATACCCCTATAATCAATATCTTTTAGCAGACCTTCAACTGAGTTCTCTACATAATGTATCGTCTCTTGACATTCAACGACATCTTCTACTGTTTTGGGTTCAAATTTCTTTTTATGTAAAAAATTGTTTCATCTTCATAAACCATATTACAAATGGTGATATCTTCGCTTTTCATACCGAATGAAGTAGCCATCTCTTCTAAATTTGAAGTATTAAGTATCTTTCTAAGTATCATATATGCCGGTATGATTATACCTGGATCGCAAATGTCTTGCCTGTCCTCAACCTGATAACACAACTTGAAATCAAAATTAAGACCATCACCTTTAAAATGATGGTCATTTTTCGATACTAAAATTGCAAAATAACTTTCGCTAAACTCAACAGTAAAATCATCAAAAGTCTTCATCGCTTCATTTTCTATTTCCTCTATGAACATAGCTTTTTCTAACCTTCATTTCTATTAATCAGGTGCAAACTGTAATTCAATCACACATATTCCTGGATTTCCTATTGCAATTAAAATTGAATCAGGTGTTAAACTTACTAAATCTACAAGCGGTTCTCCTAATTCTATCTCTGAAAACAATTCTATCTCTTCTAAATCTATTCTTGAAAATTGCTCTTGTGTTAGTTTTATTATATCAATGAGATCCATTTTTATTCTAGATGTTATCGTTGTTTCAAATTTGAATGGTTTTCCCAATATTATTCTGCAATAAGCTTTGTTTAGTCCAAATTCTTTGAAATATCTTATAACGTTTGTTAACCCACAATTAAATTCAGTTTCGTATTCTTCAAAATCAGACACATCGTAAAAAGGTATCATATTAACCACTGTCCGATTTTCACATTTTATTGTTTGAATTTCTATCATTCTCTTCACGCCTATCCTTTGATTATTTGGGTGCTCTATTATGAGCTCCTAGTATTAATAAATAATATGAGAATTCTATTGATGAATTTTCACGTCTCAAACTAATTTTAATATGGTTGCTCGGTTACTCGTAGCATAGTTTTTATAAATTGGACTTGCTAAAAGTGCTTGCTATACCCTAGAGCAGCAAAGAGCATTTTCTCCTTTTTGTAACATGTTGACTATCACTCTTGTCTTCATATTGAATAAAATGACCTTTACTTAGCAATATTTGAGACTTTTAAAACAAAGGCTCTCTACAGTTTTTGACTACTGGAAAATTGATCCGAAAATCTACTTTACAACCGATCCTAACCATTAAATTATCTAGCTTTATTATTCAGGTCTAGTTTTCTTTTGGTTGTCAATATACAAAAAAGAGAAAATCATGAGTTATTTATTAGGTACAAACTGTAGCTCTATTCTACAGCCTGAGCCTCCTACCGCAATCTGAATTCGATCATGGAAGAAATATACACTATCAATTGGCAGATTTCCTTGTCCGTTTACAAACATAACTATCTTCTCTAATTTCACATTCGTGAATTTACTTTGTGAAAGTTTAAAGATATCAAGTACTTCCATTTTCTTAGGTGGTGGTGTCCGAGTCTTTGTTTTGAATACAAAAGGATCTCCAAATGTTATCCTGCAATAAGCCTCGTTTAAACCAAAACTTCTGAAATAGCCTATAACACCCGATAATCCGCAACTAAGCTCAGCGGCATAACGTTCACCAATTCCTGATAAACCATGTTCTTTCCCTTCATACCTTAGTCCAACATTTGCTTTGCCTTGGTGGTTTCCATAGAAAGGTAGCATATTAATCACTGTGCGCTTTCCAGATTTCACTGTTAATAACTGTGTCATGTCTTCACGCCCATCCTATTAATTATTTTGGTGCTTTATTGTTTGATCCTAGTAATAATAAATAAGATGAGATATCAAATCATGAAACTTTAATTCTCACAAACTTAATTTAATATGGTTGCTCGGTTCTCTTAGGTAGTAGCCGATTAAACAAGACTAAAAAGTGATCTTACCCATAGCAAAGAGTTTTATACTGGTATGTGGGTTATTCTTATTTGTTCAAATGACCTTTAGGAAGCATAAT
>NZ_JBIMEV010000098.1:0-7292 GCF_051262595.1 Salipaludibacillus sp. CF4.18 | reverse complement strand
AATGTAAATAATGTCTAGTGGTAAAGAGTAGCTATGAAATCCTTAGATAAACGGAGTTTTCGTAAGAAAACAAAAAGATTATAGAGGGAGGTTAATTGAATAAAACCAACAGTAAATTTAATACAAATAAATATAGTTTCACGAGATGGCTAGTCGTTTCAATAAAAAAAAGATTCTAACGGTAGTAAAAAATCAAGCTAATGAAATAATTGTCTTAACTCTTCAGCATGCCTACGATTACTATTAATAACTTCCTCCACAACTCTTTTACTTTCTGGGTCTAAGTCTCCCTTAGCAACCTCCTCTGAGTAATGAATACCATAATTATCTACCCCTTTAAAAGCATCTTCAATAATATCCTTTGTATTATCAGAAAGCATCATATTATGCATAACGCTGTGAATTCTTCCAGATACACCTTCATTATCGGCAGGAACGCCATCTAAATCTTGGATTCGTTCAGCGAGTTTTTGAGCATTCTGTTTAACTTCCTGTTGCATAGATTGAAAACTTTGCTTTAATTCAGGATTATCTAGCTTTTGAATATGGTGTTCTAAAGCACGAATTCCCATGTATGTACCTCTTAATAAAGTATTTAATTCCTCAATAACAATTTCTTCGTTCTTCATAAACTCACATCCTTTCTGTTATTATCATCACTTAAGGTAGTAATTATTCAACTAACGGAGAGCGTTAGTTCAAGAAGAAAATAATATGAGTAAAACGCACAGATGTTAATTCTGTGCGTTTTTGTGTGTTAATTATAATGCTAATTTACCTGTAATTTCACTTTGAATTGTAGCCTAGGAATTCAATTTTTTCCTCTAAAAACCGAACCAGTTATTCACATAGTTAAATATAAATTCTTCGATGAGTAGAATAAAAACTTTTACTTATATTTTTTCCGAAACTATTTATTATAGCCGAACTAATATGTATATATACTTGGAAAATTGTACAAACTAGTATTAAAACGAAAAAAAAGGGAGCGATAACAATTAATTTTCCCCACCCATATCCTGATGAACTGTTGTACAGTGTCATAGCAAGATATCATATTTGGAGTCGTAACCCCTTATTTAGAGATACCACTAATGACTTGTTTGGATTAAAAACAGTGAATATTGCTTTGATGTTTCCTAACCGATTAAAACAAATCAGTCAAAAGTTATTTAAGGATACCCCGTTTAGTCATGAAAAATTAATGAAGGATCATACGTTTTACCCTTTATTTTGTCCGTTTCTGTCAAAAGAACGAAATGAAAAAATAATACAAGCGATGTATGGCTCCGAAAAAAAATCCATCCTTTATCAAGCGGGTATCACACAGAGCAAGATCTCCTTTCCAAGATACTTACGTTTATGTCTCACCTGTGCGTATGTGAATATAGAACAGTATGGTGAAGCATATTGGCATCGCTCTCATCAAATTAATGGCATTAATAGATGTCATATTCATGGTGAGTGTTTAAGAGAGAGCAAATGTCATTTTTCCGTACGAGAAAACTCTCCAACCATCTATCCGTTGAAGAAAAGCATGTTAAATGATTCCTCCCCCATGGAACAGAAAACGAGTTCTAGTGAACATGAGATAGCACTTTCAAAAGAGGTGTTCAATTTATTAACAACACCACTGGTAGATGTGGATCGACAACCTTTAGAGGAAAGATATACTTATTATCTAAGGCAGCGGGAATTAGCGAGCTATACAGGGCGGGTCAGAAAAAGTCAATTGCTACTGTTGTTTAACCATTTTTTCGAAAGAGAATTTTTGGAACAGCTGCATAGTGAAATTCATACTGGAAGAACGAACGACTGGATCGACAACCTTCTTAAACCTAGATCAGTCACGCACCCTATAAGGCATTTTATTGATGCATTTTTTACTTGTCAGTCCGATGGAATTTCTTACAAAGCAAGTTGAAAAGGACCATCCATTTGGAAAAACACCATGGATTTGCTTCAATGCGGCCAGTGATCACTATGAACAGGCTGTAATTACTGACTGTAAGGTGCATTGGGGAACACAAGGCTATCTTGTAGGCACCTTTACGTGTACGTGTGGATTTGTGTACTCGAGGAGAGGCCCAGATGAAAAAGAAGAAGAACGATATAAGATCGGACAAATTAAATCATATGGTCCTTTATGGGAGAAAGAGCTCTATAGGTTAAGAAAAGTTGAACAGAAAACTATCAAAGAAACGGCACACATTCTTCATGTGACACCTTTAACAATCACTCGAAAGTTAAAGAAAATAGAGGGTAATCCGCAGATATTAACTGATAACCAAGCACGGATAAAGACATTAATAAAGTATCGGTCGAAATGGATCCAGGTGACAAAAGATAACCTAGGATTAACTAACACAGGACTAAGGGAACTAGCTAAAAAAGAATATATATGGCTATATCGACATGACCGTATTTGGTTAGACGAAAATTCTCCATGTCACCAAAAGAAAAGTAATGGGGGGATACACGTGTCTTGGGAAGAAAGGGATAAAACAATTTCAATACAAACAAAGAACGCGGTAAAAGAATTGTTACTGATAAATAGCAGTGAAAGACCCATCCGATTAACAAGGACTTCTATTGGGAAAAAGGCGGGAGATTATTCAAAAATAATGTATGGATTAGAAAAAATGCCTTTAACTAAAAAGATTTTAAGCGAGTCAGTCGAAACAGTGGAGGACTTTCAAATACGGCGTGTGAAATGGGCAGTGAAATTATTGCAAGAAAAAAGCGAAATCGTTACTCCTAATAAAATAAGAAAAATAGCCTCCTTACAGAATCCGAAGCTCACAGAGAAAGTTAAGCAACAAATTGAAATAGTATCCTAATGGTAAAACTCCTTTAATTATGAGGAGTTTTTTTCAGCTCATTTTACAACTTATTTACAGCTACTAAAATCAAAAAGGTAAATATAGAAGCCTAACTTTATTTCACAAACAATTAACACCCTCATCAAAAACCTTTATCATAGGGGAACTTCATTTTATACCTTTTATTAACTAGAGGTAAACTAAGTGGTACAGCAGTAAATATAGTCGTACAATGCTTTGTAATTATTCTTCAACGGATCAAGGATACTTTTATTGTTACTCGGTCTAAAATTTAAACAAGATTGGAAGTCACTGAATATTCAAATTTATTCAGTTTGAATAAAATTGGTTATTTATGTTAAAATGAAAAGAGATAATATAGTCCAGTGTATTAAGAAATGGTTATGAAAGGGTTTAATTGTCATGATTTAAAGTCTTCTGTTATAAAGGGCATTAATTTTCAAATCAATAAATGTAATATTAATCTTCTGCAATTGGGCCAGATTGTTGAGGAAAAGAAGGGATTTTCAGGAAAAGAATAGAAGTTAGTTAAAATTAGGGGAAAAGGGAAAAGCTCATAATATAGTTGGTGTGAAGTTGCTAAAATTAGTATTAGTATAATTAAACTAAAAAATAAATCATTCATTATAGAATGACCCTAACAACGGGGAGGAATCATGAACAGTTATGGAAAATTATTCAAGGGACGCAATAAAATAAATCTTCGGTCCTATGATCCTGAAATAGAGAGATATTTTCAGGTAATAAAAGAAGCGCGAAGTGATGGATTGAAACAGGTTATTATTAATTCCGAAATTATGACAGATATTTTGTATGCTACTTTACAATTAGATGGAGTGATTTTAAAAGTAAATATGTCAGATAACACTGACAACGATGTTAAAGATAATGTAAAGGCAATTATTTCAAAATTGAAAAGTGATAAATTAATTTTTGTTAAATTGAAAGAGGAATTAGAATGGGCAGCAGATAGCGGATCTATTGATATAAATAGTATCGACATTTATTTCTTAAACAAAAGGTATCAGATATATTCTAATGGTATTATTCATGGCGATAACTTAGATTTAATATTTAGAGAAATAATGAAACCAGTATTAGAAAAGTATTTCTATGGCAGATAAAAAAGAAGAGATAAAAAGTGAAATAAAAAGAAATCTTAGATATATCGCCATTCTGATAATCGTTATAATATTTATTTATTTTGATATATCCATAACAAAACTTCTAAATTTTACAGATAAAAAAATTATATGGACACTTGATTTTGGTATTTACAACATTTTAGTAAGTATGTTTTTTTCTGTTGTTTATTACTTTTACAAAGGTGCAAAGTTACATATAAAAATAGATATTTTAAATAAAAAAGAAGATACAAATGAAATAACGATAGGGGGAAACCCTGAAGAAATTTACATGCAACTAAATGTTGAAGGAAAATATAAAAAGTTCTCCTCTAAGATAGAAATTTACTTTCCTCACTGGATTGACGTTCAAACCAAGCCAAAGCCTTATTTATCATTTGATGAGGATAAAAATACATACCTTATTGATTTAGAAAGTTTGATCTTAAATAAAGAGAATATATCTCTAACAGAATCCATAACCTTTGACGTACTTAAAAATTCAGATGAAAAGAATATAGATTTAATAGAATCTAAATTAAAGTTAGGTTTATTCACTAAATTTTTCAAAGTAGGGCTGGAAAATAAAGGTATAAAAATAAAAAGCAAATGAGGTATCTGTATGACACTTTCAAGATGGACAGATAATTCAAGGAACAGCATGGAGGAAATTTTAGAAAACATGCTGAATTACGAACATTGGTTAACTCCTGAAGTAGATCCATTAACAGATGATTATTTAAGATATCTTGTTCGTAAGATTTTTGAGGAGAATCAGATAATTACCTTAAACAATCAGGAATTTACTTATAATTACATAGAATATGAGTATGAAAGAGTGCGCCCAGGTGAAGAAACTAATGAAATGCGATCTTCAAGAATTTATTCTATATCGGGCTACATAATAATTTACACCGATGGTATTAATACTCAGTGTATCACCGATCGTTCAGGCGGCGATTATACAAAGACTATATTAAGGAAAATTAATAATTATAGCAAAAAGTTAGAGCTAACACTGAATCCATTCACCATAAGTGAGGACATGTTTATATGGATGATTTACAGAGTTCTAAACTATGGTGAAATTTCATTAGATGAGGATTCGCTTTTGTTATTACAAAAAATTATAGGTTTTAAGGGATCTACAAATGATAGATTAGCTGAAGTTAAGGGTACGGGAAATAAGATTATGAACCTTTTAAGTACTTTAGCGTTTTTATTTGAAAATGAACAAGTTTCTTTTATTAAGCCAAGAATTGAATATGAAAAAGAAACAGTTGAAATATCTTTAGACTTAAACGGTACAATTGACATCGATTTTGAGACCTATATAGGAAATCATTTAATGCGTCAAGAGTATGAAAAAAAATCTATAGTAACCTTAATTACTTTTTTAGAAATAATACCTAAAATATTAACTAGTTATCATAATGATAAAGAAAAAGAAGATGCACCTTGGTCTATAGATGAAAAAGTGCGCTTTTTCACTAGTATAGGCGAATCCATACAAGAAAAAATAATTGAAAAAATAAAATTAGCAAGTTCGGAAGCTTCTAAATAGTTTATAGTTACACCAAACAATCTTAGATTGCTTAATACATGAACCATTAATTATAGCTAGGAGATCTTCAACAATAAAATGCGATTGTTTAGTAATGTATTCAAGAAAAAGGACCAGATTGTTGGATTATTCATATTAGAATAAAATAGAGATGTGGGGGAATTAAGTGAAAATACCATTTGAAGTCTGGGTTAGAAGCCAGAACTTCTCTGCCGACTCAAGAGAATTATTTGAAGAATCCATTCAATGCTTTAGGGTATCTGCCTATAGAGGTGCGTACTTATTATCTTACGTTGGTTTTTTAGTTGTTATAAAAGAAAGATTATTAAATAGTGCAAAACCGCATGATTTGACCAAAGAACAGTGGGAAAATGAGGTCCTAAAAAAAATAAGAGATGAAAATAAATGGGAGGAAGAAACGTACAACATTCTTAATAAAACAGATAAGAATAGTAAAAGTAAGTATTTCCTTGTTAATACTCATTTATTAAGTGATTTAGATTATTTGAAAAGAAGAAGAAATGATTGTGCTCATGCGAAAGAAACACAAATAGAACATAGTCACGTCGAGGTTTTGTGGGTTTTTTTACAATCTCACCTATCAAAGTTTGTTGTAAATGGTGGTGAAGCAGGACTAAAAGACAAAATTAGAGAGCATTATGATCCTGTATATACTGAACCTAATTCGGATCCAGAATATTTAATTAATGATATACCAATGGCTGTAGAAAAACGTAAAATTCCAGATTTCTTGGCAGAACTAGCCAAAAATCATTTACCAATAGAACTTGGGTTTATTGATGAAGCAAAGTTTATAAACTTTTGGCGTACGTTAATTTATCATGATAATAAAGATATTCATAATGGATTTATATCATTTCTAAAGAAAGATCAAGAGAAATTGCCATATTTTCTGTATTTCTTTCCTGATCAAGTGCAATATATTGCTGATGAACCTCCTATGATTAGATATTTATGGAAAAAGGGATACTTTTATAGAATGACTGCTTATACAAACCAATACTGGGAGTTGCCTGTAACTCTGTTAAGGGGTGACTATATTCCTGAAGAAGAAAAAGAAGATTTTATTAATAATCTAATTAAAAAATTTGATAACAATAACTTACCGAAAGATGAGCAAACCTCTCAGCTAAAAAAACACGGATTCTTTTTTTATTATAAGACTTACTTAATAAATGAATTATTCAGGGAAGGGCGTGCACGTTACATTCATCTTAATGACAACTCAGATCAAATAATGTACTACTTCAAAAATGGAAATTTAGACAGAGAGATAATAGAATACGTAAATAAAGTTACTTTTAACTATAGTTTTGGTAGGTTTAAGGATGATTTAGACGAATATATTAGTAAAACACCGTCTTTCATTAAAAAGTATCAGAAGATTATTCAAAACGAGGAAGGGTTAGAAGTTAATCCCTTTTTCAAAGAGAACTATTACTAAAAGTCTTTTAGCAATAGAAGGATTAGAAACTTATTTTTGTGAAAGCTGTAGATTAACACTTAATCTATTCAACAAACAGGCCGTTTGTTGAAGATGAAAAGCCTAATTCCTCGCTAAACATGCGGAGGAATTAGGCTTTTTTTCTTTCAAAATCCTTAACGTTGTCAATACGCGTACTGAAGTCATCAATTGGTAAATGAATTTATAATAAATGGTAAATCTAGTGGCGATAGCTGGTAAAAAATATGACAGAAGCGGTACATACTTATGGCTGTAATCAATAAATCATTTTACAT
>NZ_JBIMEV010000097.1:0-7476 GCF_051262595.1 Salipaludibacillus sp. CF4.18 | reverse complement strand
GATTTTTTCTGCAGTGGATGCTTCTTTCACAATGAATTTATCTTTAGGAGAGCGACCTGTATATTTACCTGTTGAAACTGAAACAGCACCAGTCGAAGTTAATTTTCCTTCTTTTCTCATTATTACTTTTTCTACTAACTGCGAAACACTTAATTGGACCTCTGCATTGCTTCCATTTAGTAAATCATATAATTCAACTTTGGCCTTCACATTACTCATATACATACCACCCTTTGTCTTTTTAATGAAAATTCCTCGTAATTCCTATAGATAGTTTTGTTAGGAGAACATCCCTTTAAATATGTTGCATATTTTTTTGGCTAGCAATCTGACCTGCTACTAGCTTTACGAGATCTACTACGCGGCAGGAGTAGCCCCACTCATTATCATACCAGGCAAGAACCTTTACCTTACGGGTTCCCATAACGATTGTAGATAAACTATCAATAATAGACGAACTTGGATTTGTATTGAAATCTACTGACACAAGCGGCTCATTACAGAACTCTATAATACCTTTCATCGATCCTTGGGACGCAGTCTGAAAGGCATTATTAATTTGTTCCACTGTCACATCACATTTTACGTCTACTACAAGGTCTACAAGCGATACATTTGGAGTCGGAACACGTAGTGCAATACCATGTAGCTTTCCGGTTAAATGTGGTAGTACCTTTGCTAATGCCTTAGCTGCACCTGTTGTAGTCGGAATAATGGATTGTGCGCAAGCCCTAGCTCTACGTAAATCCTTATGTGGGTTGTCGATATTATTTTGGTCATTTGTATAGGAATGTACAGTGGTCATTAAGCCGTTCTCAATGCCGAATTGTTCATCTAACACCTTTACGACTGGAGCAAGACAATTGGTTGTACAGGAGGCATTTGAGATAACATCATGTTTTGTAATATCCAACTGACTGTCGTTTACACCAACTACAATAGTAGCATCTTCATTTTTACCAGGAGCTGTTATAATGACCTTCTTTGCCCCTGCTTCTATGTGCAGACTTGCTTGTTCTTTTGCATTAAATTTTCCTGTGGCTTCAATCACAACATCTATGCCTAGTTCCTTCCAAGGAAGATCTTGCGGATTACGATGATTAAGAAGTTGAACCACCTTACCATCAACCAATAAGCGATTTTGCACTACCTCTATGGAACCGTCAAATTTCCCGTGCACGGTGTCATACTTAATAAGGTGTGCTAACGTGTCTGCCGAATAGCTCGCATTAATTGCTACAACCTGAAATGAACTTTCTTTTATCGCTTGACGAAATACCATTCTTCCAATACGACCAAATCCATTTATAGCAACATTAATCATATAAACAACTCCTCCTCCTTAATTATGTTATAATATTTCATCATTTTTCATAAATAGTATAACATTAATGAAAAATAAATTCATAACATATTTCATTTTTTTAATAACTTAATCAAAATCAGCTTTTTAATTTAAAAATTTTACCAAAGAGATAATAACGAAAAGTACCCTATGTCATTTGTAGCTCTAAAGATTTAGTCTCTTCTTAAGAGATAAGAATTAATAAAAGACGGCTATGCCGTTTTTTTTATAAGGGAGCGCTTCCATTTTCTTCGATGTTCCATGCTTAATGACTTTCTCTCTTCTGTATTTTAGTAGTTCTATAGAATAATAAAAAGTTTATGTAATTAATGTAAGCGTTTTTAATTTTAAAAAAGTACGCAGCCAAATAGCTGCTTAACCAGTTTATCGAGAAAGTCTTGAAATTAGCCACTATTAAGCTGATAGAACGAAAGCGCCAAGTGGTTTCTTTGATGGGTTTTATTCTTGCATGATGCTGATTCCTATATATCCATTTAGCTCCATTTGTTTCTTTTTGCATAAATAGTTTCTAGCTTGAAATGCCAAGGTACAACTTATTAGTATGGTAATTAAAGTGCTATATAAATAACATTCAAATCGTTCTATTTTCGTTTTCTTGATTATTTATTCCAAAAATAAATTCCCATGTTCTTCATAAGATCTCAATTTCCCAACGTAACGAATACATATCATACACTTCTAGCTCCAATAGTTGTTCACGTGGCACATTAATATTGAAAGTGTTCTGTGTGTTTTTATTAAGCTAGAATAGGTTTTCGAGTGGGTTGCTATTGGAATGATTTTTTAAAATCAAATAATTTAAAAGTACTAATGAATTTCCTTAATACTAGCTAATCGAATAGAGATGGCATCTTGCTGTTCGTTTATCACATAAATGGTTTGATGGTAAAGATTAAGTTTATATACTCGACCTTTGCATACTTGTTGAGATCCATATTCAAAATAAATAATGGTAATAAAGCGGTTTTTGGTTAATTCTTTTAAAAACATCTATCTATCTCCTCAATAACTAAATTCCTTTATAGAAAAGGGGTTAATTTATTAGGGTGTGAGCTATTTTATTTGCACCTCTTTTTTTATCTCTGACTGTGTGACTCCTTACCATTTTGTAATCGCTTGCATCTGCACTAAACATCTTAATTCACATTTTATATATTTAAAAGTTTATAAAATTATTGATTTATTTATGTAATTAAAAATAGTAAAAAATTTCATAAAAAAAAGACTCAACACATATTGCGTCTGAGTCATACTAAATAAGCTTCCAATTTTTCGTTATTGCCTTTATAGGAATAATGATACACTGGCCTACCGATGCCATAAGTAAGCGTTTCTTCTAGCACATCAATTTCAGCCAAAAACATAAGGTACTTACGCACGGAAACTCTGGAAATTCCTGTTGATTCCGCTATGTCCTCTGTTGAAAAAGATTTCATTTTCTTAATCATATCAATAATAACTAACAAGGTGTTTTTCGTTAATCCTTTTGGCAAAACCTTCTGCTCGTTCATTCTTTCTCGTTCAGAGTTTAATAGCTTTTGATCAAGGTCCTTTTGATTTAAACCCTTTTGTTTATGCATAAATTCAAATTTTTCTTTATATCGAAAGAGTGCTTGTTTAAATCGCGTAAATTCAAAAGGTTTGATTAGATAATCAATCGCTCCATAGTGCAGAGCTGTTTGAATATTCTCGGTATCGGTTGCAACAGTAATTAGTATAACATCAATTGGTAAACCTTTTTCTCGAATTGTTGATAACATTTCGAGACCGTTCTTCCCTGACATATAAATATCTAACAAAATTAGTTGAATATCTTTTTCACTTTTTTCCATCAGCTCCATCGCCTCTTCTACTGAACTCGCAATGCCTACTAATTGGAATCCTTCAATATTACTAAGATAGCGCTTATTAAGCTCTGCCACCATTGGATCATCTTCTACAATTAGTACTTTAATACTCATCTTGTACCCCATCTCTCATTAAATCATAGTCCAGTTCTACTTCAAATACAGTACCTTTTTCACTACTAGAAATATTAAAGTATCCATTTAATTTCTCAATACTTTGTTTCATTAAATAAAGTCCAAACCCCCTGTTAGAACCCTTGGTGGAGAACCCTTTTTTAAAGATTTTTTTAAGGTTCGTATCGGTTATACCTGGCCCTGTGTCAGAAATAGTTACTTGTAATTTACCGTTTTTCTCTTTTAACCTTAATGTGAGTTCCTTTTGTATACTAGTGGAGAGTGCTTCAATTGAATTATCAACTAAATTACCAATAATAGTAATTAACTCCTTACTAATCTCTACACTAAGCTCTTGACTAATGCTCGTGTCAGTTGAGATAGTAAATGTGACATTTCTTTCTCTTGCATAGCTCATTTTCCCCATCAGAAAACCTGCTAGGACAGGATCCTTGACACTTTTGGTCACTAATTCTGCATCTTGATTTTTAAGATCAATAATCTTTCGGATAAACGCAACTAATTCATCATAAGCTTCCATTTGAACCAAACCAAGAATAACATGAAGCCTATTCATGAATTCATGTGACTGTGCACGAAGAGCCTCAACGTATGTCCTGACACCTACTAATTCTTTTGCTAGCTGATTCACTTCAGTTTTGTCTCTAAAAGTAGCAATTGCGCCAACAACCTTATTATTTACAATTAAAGGTTCACGATTGGTTAATATGGCTATTCCATTTAAAATCTCTTCCTCATCTCGCTCAGATTCGCCTATTTCCATCGCTCGATCTAGTTTCGTGTTTGGCATATAATCTGATATATTCATTCCAATGGGTTGGTCGTGTAACCCAGCTTTTTTAAATAATCGAAGCGCTGACTTATTTACCAAAGTAATATTTTGATACTCATCCACTGCCACTATTCCTTCATGAACAGACTGTAACATCGTACTACGCTCTTCCAAAAGCTTAGAAATTTCATAAGGTTCAAGCCCAAATAATATTCTTTTTATATATTTAGCAAGTAAAAGTGCTCCAATTACCCCGATGATGATACCAAGTAAACTTCCCATAATAATATTGCGACGGCTTTGCAACAAGGCATGCTCAACCATTTCTAATGAGATCCCAACTGCGACAGCTCCGATTTGATTTCCGGTGTTATCATATATTGGTGTAAAAGCTCTTAAAGAGTCACCAAGGGTACCTTCGGATGTCGATACATACTCTTCCCCTTGTAAAACGTCCTGTTGATCTCCTCCGGAAAAAGGTTTTCCTATCCTATCCGAATTAGGATGTGTATATCGAATTCCGTTTATGTCCATTACTACAACAAACATCATTTCAGTAATTGATTGTACTTCATTCGTATATGCTTGAATAGCTTCTGAATTTTCATTTGCTAATAGACTTCCCTTCACAATATCAGATTCAGCAACTGTTCTAGATACAATCAATGCCTTTTCTTCTTGATTGGCTCTGATCCGCTCACCTGTAGTACTAGTGATAAGAATGTCTGTAACTAATAAGGAAAATAAAATAACGACGCAGCCAAATACCGTAATAATGTGGCTTAATTTAAATTTTTGTCTCAAAATAAATCACCCCATATCCTATTAAAGGATTATAGCAAAATTAGTTTATCCATGTAGATGTGGTATAAGGCACAGGTTTATCTCAACTATTTTCAGACATTATTAAGAAAAACGGCATAGCCGTCTTTTATTAAATACAGCGTTAGCTTCCACCGCAAGTATCAAGGGTGGGCTTCCCTTGATACTTGCGGTGTGAAGGTAGCTGCCAATTTTATAAAATGGTCTATTAAATTTAAAATCGACTGCTTTAAATGCAGTCGATTCCAGTTAAATAGTATAACGATATACGTCCCCTTACAAAAGTCTGCGATCTAACCCTTTTCCTTTACAATTATCAAGTAGTAACAACAGCTTTTCTATTTACCCCTGTCTCGATTCCAGCATTTGCAACATCCTTTGCCACTGCAAGTGCTACTCTATTATCAAATGGTGATGGAATAACATAGTCTGCCGACAATTCTTCCGCTGAAATAAGTGATGAAATCGCAAGTACGGCTGCTTTTTTCATTTCTTCGTTAATATGTGTAGCTTGTATATCTAATGCCCCCCTAAAAATTCCAGGAAAAGCTAGTACGTTGTTTACCTGATTAGGAAAATCTGAACGGCCAGTTCCAATCACTTTTGCACCAGCAACTTTGGCATCCTCTGGCATAATCTCTGGTATTGGGTTTGCCATTGCAAAAATAATTGAGTCCTTATTCATCGTACCAACCATTTCTTTCGTTAATGCACCAGCAACAGATACTCCAATGAATACATCAGTGCCTTTTACAGCTTCCTCTAGTGATCCCATTACATTGGTACGATTGGTGATTTTAGCCATTTTTTCTTTAAGTGGGTTCATTCCATGAGGACGGCCTTCGTAAATGGCTCCTTTAGAATCACAAAGGATAACATCACTAACACCAAAAAGATTTAACAATTGAACAATGGCAATACCTGCTGCACCAGCACCATTAATCACCACTTTGATGGCTGATATATTTTTATCAACTATCTTCAATCCATTTACTAAACCAGCAACAGTCACAATAGCTGTTCCATGTTGATCATCATGAAAAACCGGGATGTTCGTTTCCTTTTTGAGACGATCTTCAATCTCAAAACACCTCGGCGCTGAAATGTCTTCCAAGTTAATTCCACCCAAGCTTGGCTCGAGAAGTTTTACTGTGTTCACAATTTCATCCACATTATTTGTATTTAAGCATATTGGAAACGCATCTACACCAGCAAAACTCTTAAATAGAACTGCTTTACCTTCCATTACGGGCATTGCCGCTTCAGGTCCAATGTTACCAAGCCCTAAAACAGCAGATCCATCAGTAACAACTGCAACAGTATTTCCTTTCATCGTGTACTCAAACACTTTGCTTTTATCTTCAAAAATTTCTTTGCAAGGCTCCGCTACTCCAGGTGAGTAAGCAAGACTTAACTCCTTAGGATTTCGAACTGCAACTTTTGCAGTAGTTTCTAATTTCCCTTTATTGTCTCTATGCATTTGTAATGATTCTTCTCGCAATTTATCCATCGTTACACTCTCCACTTCAACGAAAAATTTGGTATTCATATATGGAACAATGCCCTTTAACAAATTAAAACGTTATCATTTTGAAATTTTACGCAAACCCCATACTTTTATTTATAATAAACATTTAACCATTTTAACAGGTTTTATAATTATTAAATTCATTTTGTTATTAAAAAAATTAAACCAAACTATCTCCTCAAGATCAGGATGAACCTCGCAAAAATACCTTTGTTTATTAGTCTATCCATTCTTTCCTCTCCATTTGACTTAGCCCTTTAAGAACAATGAAGAAAGACGATTACTAAGAGTAATCGTCTTTCAATGAATTATGTCAATTTTATAATTGAGTTAAGTACCGTTGTACTTTCTAGTAAAAAGTCTATATAAAAAAACAATTTCTAGTTAATAAAAGCACTTATTACGGTTAAAACTATCTGCGAAACGCACTCAATATAGATTGTACAAAACATACCAATCGGCTGTAATATCTTAACTATAATATACTAGAATCAACATTATTTGACCTAAAGTTATCAAGCAATGTACGAACTTCATCTGTTGACTCTGTGTTCATCATTTGATTTCTTAATTCACTCGCCCCTCGAAACCCACGGACATATATCTTAAAAAAACGATGAAGAGGTTTGAATGGACGCGGTTCAAATTCCTTTGAATAGTGATCATGGAGGTCAAGCTGTAACCTTAGAAGAACCAGAAATTCCTCACTACTATGCTCTTTCGGATCCTTTTCAAAGGCAAATGGATTTTTAAAAATACCACGCCCAATCATAACCCCGTCAACACCGTATTGATGAATGAGGTCCAAGCCAGTTTGACGATCAGGAATATCCCCATTGATCGTCAAAAGTGTATCTGGTGCCAGATGATCACGAAGTTTTTTAATCTCCGGAATCAGTTCCCAATGAGCATCCACGCTACTCATTTCCTTTTTTGTACGCAGATAAATAGAAAGATTTGCGATGTCTTGCTTCAATAAGTGTGTAAGCCAGCCGCGCCATTCGTC
>NZ_JBIMEV010000096.1:0-7522 GCF_051262595.1 Salipaludibacillus sp. CF4.18 | reverse complement strand
GCGAAGGTAAATTAAAAGTTCCTATTAAATGGTAGGATTCTGTTGATTAATACCATGTTACTCAGTTGAATCCTCTTTAGGCGGATGCGTTCCGCGAGAAATGATTCCGCTGTTGCTCTTCCCACTCAAGTCATCGCCTTCGCTACTTTCAGCTTTTTTTTGTTTAAGAATACAGTCTCTCCTTTAACAGGAAGAAGAAACGTCAAAAAGACTCTTCAGTTAATACTAGTGAAGAGTCAAGTATATGTAGTAATATTCGATTTTGCGGTAACTTGACATGCAAGGACTTGAAAATAGTTAACCTCTTTCATAGAAGAATTTCAGTGAACCATTTATCCAACTCGATAATCTGAATTTGTTTGCTTTCGGTGAATGTTTAGGACGAACAGTACCAGGCCTGTTCGTAAATAAAAGCACATTTTACATTCATACTCCAACTAAACACTATTAATAGCATACAAAAACACACAGATTAAGATCTGTGTGTTTTTACTCATATTTTCTTTGGTTATTGAACTAACGCGTAGTTACTTTAAGTACCTTCAATTGATAGGAAAACATATTACAATTCTTCAAATGATAAACTTACTTCATCTAATAAAGTTCCCATAACTGGTAAGGACGCTGGACCAATACCTTGGATTTTCAGAATTTCTTTTTCGGTGTACTTTGAAAGTTTTGCAAAGTATTAATCCCTTCGTATGTGAAACACTTAAGTTAATTCATTCACAACTTCTTCTAGTTTCATGCCACGGGAGCCTTTCAGTAGAACGATATCGCCTTCTTCCACCGTTCCCTTTAGTTTAGCGATCAGCGCCTGTTTATCGTTGTATGCAAAAACGCGATTTTCGGAAAAATTGACTTTTGCACCTTCTGCTATTTTTCTTCCTAGCTGGCCAAAAGTGATGACTTCATTAATTTTATCTTTGTCAATTCCTTTACCGACTTCAAAATGAAAGGTTTCTTCCTTGTCACCTAGTTCGAGCATATCTCCCAAAACGACGATTTTTTTCTTGTAATTTTTTAAATCTTGCAGCAAGTCAATCGCGGCTCGCATCGACGTTGGGCTGGCATTATAAGCATCATTAATTACCGTCACGCCATCTTTTCCTTCGATCAGTTCCGTTCGCATTCCTGTGATTTTGATTGCTTCGAGCCCTTTTTTGATATCAGGGATCGACACATTCATCTGCTTGGAAATGGCAATGGCTGAGAGAGCATTATTTACATTGTGTTTGCCGAGAACCGGAATAAAATACTCGGTCTCCGCTTCTTCTTTTAAGGTGAAATATGTGCCATTGCTCTTCTGCTGGATATGCGTCGGGCAATAATCGTTTGTTTCGCGATTCCCAAAGGTGATGACGTGAAACGGACTTTTTTCGACTTTTTCTGTTAATAATGGCTCATCTCCATGGATGATGAGTGTCCCGTTTTCTCGCAAACCTGCGGTGATTTCAAATTTTGCCTCTGAAATCCCTTCGCGTGAACCTAAATCCTGTAAGTGGGACTCGCCAATGTTTGTGATGATGGCAGCTTCAGGTTGTGCTAGATTAGAAAGGAACTCAATTTCTCCTCTTCCGCTCATTCCCATTTCCAACACTGCGATTTCTGTGTCTTCCTGTAATCGAAGAATCGTCAATGGCAATCCGATGTGGTTATTGTAATTCCCTTCCGTTTTTTGGACTTTATATGTCGTTGAAAGCACGGAGGTAACCATATCTTTCGTTGTTGTTTTACCGTTACTACCAGTGATTGCGATGACTTTTGCGGGCAAACTCGCCAAGTAGTTTTTTGCTAATTCCTGTAATGCCACTAACGTATCGTCGACATAAATTAACGGGACATCTGCAGGAGAATTCGGCTGATCTTTTTGCCAAAGGGCTCCGACTGCCCCATTCTTGATAGCTCCTGTCACAAAATCGTGGCCATTAAAGTTCTCGCCAACAATCGGGATATATAGATTTGCTTTTTCAATCGTTCTTGTATCTGTGGAAACTCCGGCAACCTCGATACGGTTAGTGTCTGTACCGACAACTTCTCCGTTGGTCCACACAGCAATTTCTTTCAATGTTTTTTGCATCATCACACTCACTCCTTCTTATCGATAGAAACGTTCCTCTTTCTGAATACTATGTGTAGATATTTCCCATGGTATTATGCGGAAAAAAAGATAGGGAAAAGCTATGTAAAACGAGGCTGACTCAGAGTCAACCTCATTCCTAAATTTATGCTTAAAAGGTGTGCTTAATCTTCTGTTTTTCCTGATGTCGCTCTCTTCCAAGTTTGACTAGTTTTTCAATTAACTCCGTGTATGACAAGCCTGATTTCTGCCACAGCATCGGGAACATGCTAAAAGGTGTAAAGCCTGGCATCGTGTTCACTTCGTTCATGAGGATGTCTCCCTCTTTTGTTAAAAAGAAGTCAGCGCGGACTAATCCTGAGCAATCGAGTGCTTTAAAAGATTGAATCGCCACACGTTTCATTTCTTCATAGTCTTCATTGGAGACGTCTGCAGGGATAATAAGGCCTGTGCTTCCGTCCTCATATTTCGCTTTATAGTCATAAAAACCATCTTTTGGAACGATTTCACCAACTACGGAGCATTGAGGATCCTCGTTTCCTAATACGGCAATTTCCAATTCACGACCGTCGATTCCTTCTTCAATAATGATTTTACGGTCATATTCAAAAGCCTCTACAAAAGCTTTTTCAAGACTTGCGCGGTCGCTACATTTACTGATTCCTACACTTGAACCTAAGTTTGCTGGTTTGACAAAACAAGGGTAACCAAGTTTTTCTTCGACCTTCTTGTAAGCGGATTCGGTCTCTTTTTCCCAATAACTGCGAACGTACCATACATAGTTCGGTTGCTTAATGCCAGCCTGTTCATAAATGTTTTTCATCATGACTTTATCCATGCCGGCAGCAGACGCCAGCACTCCGTTCCCTATATAAGGAACGTTCATCAGCTCTAATAACCCCTGAACGGTTCCGTCTTCCCCGTTCGGTCCATGAAGCAACGGGAATATCACATCGAACTTATCTTCCGTTTGGCTGCTGTCACCCTTTGCTTGAACCGGAAAAATTTCTGAATTTAAAGCAACCGGAGAAATGGTTTCCCCTGCTTCTTTCAATTGAAGCTTCTCGACATCTTCCACAGGACCTTCAAGCTGAGTTCCTCTAACCCACTGACCCGTTTCTGAAATGTATATTGGATGAACGTCATATTTAGTTAAATCCAATGCATTAATGACGGCTTTTGCTGTTTGTAATGATACATTATGTTCGGCGGATTTCCCACCATATAATAACCCTAGTTTAATCTTCATAATCACCCTCCATATTTGTTCCCTTATCATTTTAACATTTCCGTCTATAAATTAACTACTAATTTTTCAAGGAAACAAGGGGACGGTTCTGTGCTTCATTGACACCTACCGAAGACTTGCGCGGTTCACTCAAGTAAAGAACCCTTCCGCAACAGCGAAGGGTCCTATTCGTTTAGGCGACCATGTACTCTGAGATAATGGTTAAACTCTTTGCGTTGTAACCTGTCTTTCTTCGTATTATGAAGGCATGCCATGAACAGATTTGACCTCAAGATATTCCTCAATCCCAAAGTCACCCCACTCACGACCGATGCCAGATTGTTTATAGCCTCCAAATGGCCCATGGAAGTCGGTAGCAGTATCGTTGACAGTAATTCTTCCAGCTTTGATTCTCGATGCGACATCACGAAATTTCTCCGGATTTTTACCAATTACATAACCTGCAAGACCATAGATAGTATCGTTTGCAATCTCAAGTGCTTGGTCAAGACTATCGTAAGTTAGAATCGTTGTAACAGGACCGAAAATTTCTTCTTGTGCAATGACCATATCGTTAGAGACATCCGTAAAAACAGTTGGCTTGGCAAAATAACCTTTTTCCAATCCTTCAGGTTTACCTGTCCCGCCTACAAGCAATGTTGCTTCCTTTTCTCCTTTTTCAATATAAGATTGCACAGTATCCCACTGATCCTCTGATACAAGTGGCCCTGTCGCAATTCCTTCTTTACGGGGATCACCGACCGGGAAAGATGGTAATACCTTTTGAACTGCTTCTTCGAATTGTGTCTTCATCGATGTAGGCACAAGGATTCTTGTCGCGGCAGAGCAGACCTGACCGGTGTTCGTCATCATATGAGAAACGGCTGATTTCGCTGCTTCTTCTACGTTTGCGTCATCCAAGACGATAAGCGGCGATTTCCCGCCTAACTCCAAGGCTACTTTTTTAATTGTTTGCGCCGCATTTTGCATGATTTTCTCTCCTACTGATCCGGAACCTGTAAAGGAAACAAAATCAATATCTCGATGGGAACTAATGCCGTCCCCAATCTCAGAACCCGTTCCGTTTACAAGGTTGAATGCACCTTTAGGGACACCTGCCTCATCAATGATCTCCGCTAGCATCATAGCTGCAAACGGTGTCTTTGATGCCGGCTTCAGCACCACGGGACTCCCGGCCGCAATCGCACTAGCAATCTTTGTTGAGGTTTGATTCGTAGGAAAGTTCCATGGTGTAATAAGTCCACTCACACCTATTGTTTCCTTTAAGACTGTATGCCCGCCTCGATTCTCTGAGAAGGAAAAGGACTCTAAGGCTTCTGCCGCGTGACTGAAATGACCTAGACCCATGTTATAATGTACTTCCTCGGAGACCGAAAGTGGCGCACCTAATTCATCTGTCATCACCTCGATGAACTCGTCTTTCCGCTTCTTATATCCTTCCACAATATTGTGCAGCCATTGAATTCGCTCTTCTTTTGTAGAATTTGAAAACGTCGGTAGTACTGCTTTTGCTGCAGCAACGGCTTTATTTAAATCCTCATTTGTTCCAGAGCTAATCTTTCCCATCACTTCTTCGGTCGCTGGGTTCACAACATCGATCGTCTCAGAACCTGTTGATTCTATCCATTCTCCATTTATAAAATGCTTAACCTGATTACGCATTTAAAAACTCTCCTTTTTCATCCATCTAGTTAGTAGACTCTGAAAAAATCTTTCCTAATGTTGTTTATTGGCTATTATATTTCCCTCTTTCAAAAGGAAAGACCTCAACATGCAAGTAATACCATTATTTAATGAGATGTAAAAACACTCTATTCTGCAATGTAGGTTTCTAGAAATGATATACCCTCCTCCTAAAAAACTAAAACAGAGAAATAAGAAAAGGAAACATGGGGACGGTTCTGTGCATCATTGGCACCGGTGAGGTAATCTGTTTCCAAAGACAGAAAAAACTCTTTTCTAATGGAAGGAGTTTTTGAAACTAAAATTATATAATATGCTCTCCGGATTAACCATCTTCAGCAGTTCCAATTGGATTTTAGCTCCTAGATGAAATGATTCCATTTATAACCCATGGTTAAAGTTTTCACCTGTTTTACTATCATTCCTTAGATCGGTGTGGTCAAATTTACCAGGTAGATGTCTGGATTATGATAGAATATAGCTACTTAGTTTAAACAGTCAGATAAATCATTTTTTTGATGTAGGAGAATTCTATGAATAGTGAATTGATTTTTGAAAAAGGATCATTTAACCGCCAAGCACTGGACCAGGTGCAAACAGTCTACTTAAACAATTATCCAATGGTGTATGTCCTTTATAACCAAAAGCGTAAAATCGCATATATTGGCCAAACCGTTCATAAAAAACGGCGTCTTCATACCCATTTAACTAATCCTAAGCGTCATATACATAACGAGACAATCGTCATTGGTCATGAGAAATTTAATCAGTCTGCTACCTATAATATCGAATCGAACCTGATTAACTATTTTATTGCTGATAATCAATACAAGCTGCAAAATGTCAGTCAAACGGCTAATATGCAGATGCACAACTACTTTCAGAAAGAATATTTTAATGAAGAAATTTTTGGTGAAATATGGGATAAACTTAGAGAAGAAAACTTGGTAAAAGAAACCGTTGAAAATTTAAGAAATAAAGATATTTACAAGCTCTCTCCCTATAAAGAGCTGTCCGAACAGCAACTTGATGTAAAAAATAGAATACTAGATTTTTGCAAGAAAAATATTAATAATGAAGGTCATCATGTATTTATCGTTGAAGGTGATGCTGGTACAGGTAAAAGTGTCCTATTGAGTTCATTATTTAATACGATTCAAGATTATGCCAATGAGGATAGTTCAGACTTAAAAGACACAAATAATTTTCTGTTAGTCAACCATAGTGAAATGCTGAAGACATATAAGAGTATTGCAAACAGCCTGCCTAACTTGAAAAAGAAAAATTTTCTGAAGCCTACACCTTTTGTTAATCAAATGGATAAAACCAATACCCAAGCAGATATTGTTTTAGTAGATGAAGCTCATTTACTTTTAACCAAAGAAGATTCTTATAATAATTTCCGCTATGAAAATCACCTGGATGAGATCATCAAACGATGTAAAATAACGATTGTTATCTTTGACCCTAAACAAGTGTTAAAACTAAAAAGTTATTGGAACCAGCGTTTAATTCAAGAAATCACTAGGCACTACAGTGCGGAAACGATGCAATTAACGGATCAATTTAGAATGAAAGCTAGCCCAGAAACGTTAAACTGGATTAACCATTTTGTCTCCAAAAGCCTACTTCCTCTTCCGAGTAATGAGGATCAGGAATTTGAGTTCAAAATATATGATAACGGTCGTCAATTTAAAGAAGCTATTCAATCGAAAAATGAAAAATACGGACTTTCCAGGATCGTTTCTACTTTTGACTACCTTCATAAAAAAGATGGCAAAGAGTATTATGTAGATGAACATGAAGATGGTGTGAACCTTCCATGGAATATCACTGGAAATAACATCACATGGGCGGAAGAAGCCCATACCATTTATGAAGTTGGCTCTATTTATACCGTGCAGGGGTTTGATTTAAATTATGTAGGCGTGGTACTTGGCCCCTCCCTCAGTTATGATGACGAAACAGATCGAATCGTCATTGATATCCAAAAATATAAGGATACAGGGGCTTTTACCTCGAGAAAAGACATTGATACTGATCAAGCCGAACAGATCAAAGAAGACATTATTTTAAATTCAATTAATGTTTTGATGAAGCGAGGCATACGAGGCCTTTATATCTACGCTGTAGACCCAAAATTAAGCGCAAAACTACAATCATTAATAAAGGAGAATGAACCTGATGAATGAAATAGAAGCACTTTTAAAGAAGATAGATGCGTTCAGAGAAGCCCGAAACTGGAACCAATACCACAATCCAAAAGATCTTGCTCTTTCTTTGTCTATTGAAGCAGCTGAACTTCTTGAAGATTTCCAATGGAAAAGCAGTGAACAAGCCGTAGAAGAAAACCTTGAAAATATTGAGGAAGAAATTGCAGATGTATTGATCTATGCGCTAACCTTGTGCAGTGAATTAAACTTGAATGTTGATAAGATTGTTAGAGATAAAATAGAAAAGAATGGCTTGAAGTATCCCGTCTGAAGCAAGAGGAAACATGGGGAGGGTTC
>NZ_JBIMEV010000095.1:0-7779 GCF_051262595.1 Salipaludibacillus sp. CF4.18 | reverse complement strand
CTGGTTAACCATAAGTTGTTAATATAAGTGTAATAACTTGTTACACTAATGTCAACACAATTTTCAGAATTTTTTAATAATCCTAAGCAAATACAGTACCTATACGGCTTATTACCTTTTATACTTTGGTTTATTTTAGAGTTTACCCCTGGTTAACTTCGTGATAAGATAGTGAATAATATTAAACTGAAATTTAGTGGAGGTAGAAGAATGATTGATGAAAATGCACCAAAAAAGGGGATTCAATCGATCGAAATAGGTTTTTCCATATTGAAGGCGATTTCAAATTCTGTGGGACCTCTAACAATTACCGAAGTTTCTAAGTTATGCGATATACCCAAAAGCCAACTATATAGATATTTAATAAGTTTGTGTAGGATTGGTTTTCTCGAGAAGAGTGAGGATCTCCGTTATTCACTAGGAAGTGAACTAACATTAATTGGTTTGCGTGGTATGGAAAAAGTAGATATACGAATCAAAGCATTACCATATATTAAGCGATTAAATGACTTACTTGATGAAACTGTGTCTCTAGCTATATGGGTAGAAAATGAGGGTCCTATTTTTATTAGCTGGGAAGAGAGTAAAAAGCCAATTAATGTTAATGTTCGTGTTGGGTCCGCGGTACCACTAACCAATAGTGCTACTGGGAGAATTTTTGCAGCATATTATCCAAAAGAAAAAACACAATCCTTTATCAATGATGAAATAAAAAAACACTCAATTGTTCTTGATGAATATAACGATACGATTATAGCTGTAAAAAAATATGGTTATGCTTTCACAGATCAATATATTCCAGGTATAACAGCTATTTCTGCACCGATATTCGACCAAAAAAATGAATTAGTTGCTGCAATAAGCATTATCGGATTATCTGGGGTGTTAGATATATCTCCTGACTCTCACTTAACAGAAGAAGTTTTAAAAACTGCTCGGGAATTATCAAATAGTCTAGGTTACGTTTATTTGTAATAATCATGTTTTTTGAAATTATTAGCAAAATGAAAAATACTCTATACACAATGCCTGACGTTAATCTAAAAATGTAAAGTTTAAAAAACGTCTGCATGAGCAGCAATAGATGACTCTGGTAATATGATATTATCCCTCTCTCATAAACAGTTAAACGACCACCTGCTAAATCAGGTGGATTTAAACATGGAATGTAGACGAATTAAAGTCGTACCTTAAGACTATAGTCATCTCAAAGTCCATATGCTAAAGCAATCTAAATGTTGATTAAACTCAATCCTCACTTCTAAATATATCGTCCTTTATCTCATTAAACTGGTTTGCAAAATAGTCATTCCTCTTGCCTCACATCCTCCCTTATTAACTTTCGTGTTCTATTAAACTATATGACTATTCTTCTTATATCTGTCCATAACATTCTTGGACGATGTTTAATTAAAAGCAACGCAAATTTAGTAACTCATGAGTAAATTGAGCTAAATCAATCTTTTCGGGGAAAATTTACGTAAGTGATCAGTAAAATAATATATTTATCTGTTCTTCAATACTCAATTCTTTCCCTCGCTCAACGATTGATGTCTAAAATCACCTGGAGGATAATGAATTAATGATAACCTCTTTCTCGTCTTTTAATGAAAAACTAGATAAAAATCCTGCCGACTGCCTCTTTTTTAAGAGCCAATGTCGGCAGGCTGGCAATTTTCCGACTTCATATTTACATCGTCAATACTGGTTTAATAGTTGTTCCATTCTTTGTATCACTTAATGCCTTATTGATTTCTTCAAACGGGTAAAGCGTTATTAATTTATCAAAAGGAAACTGACCAGCTTTATACAATTCAATCAAATTGGGAATAAAAACTTTTGGGACACTTCCACCTTGATGGACACCTACAACTGATTTAACATTAATTAATAAATCCATTACATCTAATTGTACTTTGGTCCCCATCTTAGGAGCTCCAATTACAGCTACCTTCCCCAGTGGAGCTAAAGATTCGGTTGCGTCTCTTAACACTTCAGGAACCCCTGTTGATTCAATTGCAAAATTTACACCTCTTCCTGTAATTTTTTTAATTTCTTCTAAAGCATTTACCTTTTTAGAGTTGAGAATATGTGTTGCTCCAAGCTCTTTTGCTAACTCTAAACGTGAATCGTGAATATCTACTACTATTCGAGTCGTACATCCAGCTACCTTTGAAGCCATGAGTGCACTCAATCCAACCGTGCCACTTCCGAAAACAACAATATACGAACCAGCAGATGGCTGAAAAATATTTAAAACCGCCCCTGCCCCTGTTTGAATTCCGCATCCTAGTGGTCCCAATAAGCGAAGATCTGTATCTTGGTCTACTCTAACAACATTGCGTGCATTAGCAACTGAATAAGTAGCAAAAGAAGATTGCCCAAAGAAATTAGATATATCTTGTTCACCCTGATGTAGACGATGAGTTTCATCTGCCATTTTTCCTGAGAAATTTGCAACAAGGATATCCTCACAAGCATAAGAATGTCCAGTGAGGCAACATTCACAGTGTCCGCAAGCAGCATATGATAGAACGACATGATCCCCAGGTTCCAAATCTTTAACGCCTTCTCCTACTTTCTCAACAACTCCTGCACCTTCATGCCCAAGGACAGCGGGAAGCGGTACAGGAAGGAGTTGATGTTGTGCTGAAACGTCTGTATGACAAATACCTGATGCAACCATTTTAATTAGAACCTCTTCTGACTTCGGTTCATCTATTGTAACATCTTCAAATTGGAACTCTTGACCAGTTTCATGGACAACAGCAGCTTTGATTTTCAAATTTGTACCTCCTCGGTTTACTATTTTTGGTTATTTCACATAGCGGATTGAATGATAATTGATATAGGCGGATAATGTTGATTCTCCAGAAAGCTCTCTTCCAATTCCACTATCTTTGATACCACCAAACGGCATCCCTAATGATAATGAATCAAAACTATGGCTGTTAATAAAAGTAGAACCGGATTCAATTTGTTTCGCCACTGCCAAAGCTTTCTCGAAGTCACTAGACCAGACAGAAGAACCCAAACCATATTCTGAATCATTCGCCATTGCTACAGCCTCATTAACAGTTTTATAAGGAATAATTGGGATAATAGGTCCAAATTGTTCACTAGAAACAATAGGGGATGAATGAGATATATTTTTTACAACATGAGGCAAAATATAATATCCGTTATCCCAACCATCTGGGTCTAATTTTTGTCCAAGCTCTCTAACAGTAGCCCCGCTTTGTTTTGTTTTCTCGATCAGGTTCTTAACATATTCAAACTGTTTCTTATTATTAAGGGGCCCAAAGGATGCTCGTTCATCTAATCCATGTCCAACTTTATACTCATCCACAAATTCACAGAAAGTATTATAAAATTTTTCGATCATATTTTCTTGCACATAGATTCGCTTAACACCGAAACATATTTGACCGCTTCTCGTATAAACGCCTTTTAGTAGTTTTGGTATAATCGTTTCGATTTGTGCATCATCTAGAATAATAGCAGGGTCGTTGCCACCTAATTCTAATGTAAGAGCTTTAAAACTCTTAGCCGCATTAGTAGCAACGGCTCTCCCTGTTTCAGTTCCACCTGTAAAGGCAACCTTTTTAACTAACGGATGTTGTGTTAATGCTGAACCTACTTCTGCATTTCCATGAATAACATTGATAACTCCATCAGGTAATACCTCTGCCATTTTTTGAAGGAGAATACTTAAAGCAATTGGTGCTGTAGGTGATGGTTTAATAACAATTGTATTTCCCGTAACTAAAGCAGGGGCCAATTTCATCATCGTCAATATAACAGGCATATTCCAAGGGACAATTGCACCGACTACCCCTTTCGATACTTTTTCAACACTTATCCAACTAGTCTCATCTTCTATTTGTTCTGATTCCATATAATCTTTAGCAATACTAGCGTAATAATTCAGAACACCATTTCCTAAATAAAAATCAGTTTCTGCTTCCCATAAAACGCCACCATGTTCCTTGACCAATAGATACTTTAATTCAGACATAGAATCTTCTAACACTCCTGCAGCTGCTAACACTAATCTAACACGTTCTCGGACATCTACATTTTTCCATGATAAAAATGCATTGTGAGCTGCTTTCACAGCGGTATCTACATCTTCACTCGTCCCTAAAGCTACCTCACCAATTAACTCATTTACTTTACCTGGGTCTCTAACTTCAAAATAGTTTTGTGTTGGAACTTCCTGATTATTGATTAATAGATTAACTTTTTTATTTGCCAATGTTTTCATTAATATTACCCCTTTCGTTTTAGAAAAAATTACCCCTCTGGCCAAAATAGTAATTAAGTCTTTCAAACGTACGTATATCCGTAACATTAATTCTTAAATATCCCCATACTTTTTTAAATTAAATTAGTAGTTATAATAATATAATTATAGAGCGCTTTCATGTTAAGGTTTTGAATGACATTTAATGAAATATATTTAACATAGTAGTAGGTTACGTCAAAGGACATCGTCCCTCTCTTTCGTTAAACTATAGTTAATTTAATTCTACAATTAAAATACCCCTTTTCACTATTAATACTTAAAATCAATTATCAAAATAGGGAGTAACCACCAATTTATTTGTGTATAGGACTCTTTTCCACTTTAACTCTTTAAGAGACTGAGAAACAATTCTTCCTTTCTTCTAAAATTATGACAGTCAAATCTACTTTCGCCTACTATAATACTGCTTTTTAGCAATTCATATTACTACACAATACCATCGAGCTTATTGAACTTTTTTAGTAGGAATATCTTCTTGAGAATTAGGTCTTTTCTTATAGTATTTTTTTAAGACATCTAAATGCTTATCTGCTTTTTCGAATTCCTGTTTTGTCAGTAAACTAACTACGATTAAGACAACTGTTGATACGAATATAACAGGAACAATTGGTAAAAAACCAAATGATGGTAGCCAATTTGTAAAGAAATATATAGGCACCAAGAAACCACCAATAACCAAGCTAAAGATCGCACCTACTTTCGTCAACCTCCTCCAATATAAAGAAGCGATAATTACAGGCATTACAGACGCTGTACCAGTAAATGAAAGATTTGCAATTTCAAACACACTGGCAGGTCTTATAAGTGAAACTATATATGAGATACATAATAATATAACAACAAATAGTCGACCATAGAACACTGTTTTTTCTTCTTTAATTTTAAAGAATTTCTTCACAATATCAGTTGTAAATAAATTACTCATTGTTAATAATTGTGCATCCATAGTTGACATAACCATTGCGAATAAACCTGCTAAAGCTAGTCCACTCATCCATATAGGAAGATACTCAAATGTCAGCATAAAGATGATGTTATCAGAAGCACTACCTTCTAAACCTGGAATCATTACAGCTCCCCATACTCCTAATGTTACAGCTAAAATATAGATAAAAGACATTCCTAATGGGTATGCAATGCTATTTTGCCTTAGGCCTTTACTATTTTTACTTGCTAGAATTCGAACAAAAACGTGTGGAAAGCTTAAAACTACCAAAGAAAATAATAGCCATTGACTAAACCATATTTGCCCCGAAAAAACTGAATTATTTCCTCTTTGCAACAAGTGTGGCTGTTCTTGTAGTAACTTTTCCGTTATTCCGGAAAAGCCTCCACCTTTATTTGCAATCATAATTACGGCCAAAAGTAAAAACACAGTGAAAATTAAAACCTGTAATGTATTTGTTAAAATTGTTCCTCTCATTCCACCGCCCCATACGTAGTATCCAACGACACACGTGATGATTAATGAACCTAGCCAGTAAGGAATAAGGCCACCTGTAAACATTTCAAACCCGGCTCCAGCACCAATTTGTCCCGTTACGATGTATGGTGTAGTATATATTGCAAATATACTAAATAAAATTAGTGATATTGATTTACTTTGAAAACGATCTCCAAATAACTCACTTGGAGTACTATAACCAAACTTCTTACCCAAAATCCAAATCCTTACACCAAAGTAATACGTTGTAAAAGCAATCATAAATGACCCAGCACCCATAATTAACCCATACATTCCAAAACCATTATGATAAGCTTGTCCAGGCATTCCCATCATAACGAATGCAGATAAATTTGCTCCTATAATTGAACAAAATAAATAGAAACTTGAAATAGAACGATTAGCTAAAAAATAATCTTCACCATTATTAGTCGTCTTTTTTTGCGAAAACCAACCAATACCAATTATAATTAACATATATATCATAGAAACTATAAAAACGACTGCTACCCTACTCTCCAAGACTCAACCTCCTTTTTAATCCGTTTCATCATCGAAAACTTCTGGAACATCTGGCCAAATGACTTTATAAGCATAAAACAAGAAAATCGATGCTAATATCCCTCCAACTAAAGCTTGGAACCAAACGGCGAATGGCATAAAGCCAAATAAAAGGGGATTAATTTGATCAAACCACCAAAAATCAAAATGTAAAAAAATCATTAGCATGAAAACTATTAAAATTAATATTTTTTTCACTCCATGCGTCATAACATTTATCTACTCCTTATTAAAAGTAATGAAATCTACTTAATTCTCTTGCATTGTTGCATCCGCTTTCATTTACATAGGTCAGAAGTTTTCTGTTAAATGACTACATATTAATTTCATTATTAAATATTTAATACTAGCTACAAATTCATAATTATACAATACTATGAAACTCAGAGGGAATTGGTCCAAACTTCCTTCTATGGTACAACATCGGGTCTTTGTTCTCAATTTCAATATCTACGACTTCACCGATTAAGATCGTGTGATCTCCAGCTTCAACTTGTTTAAACGTTTTACACTGTAAAACAGCAAATGCTTCTGAGATGATTGGTAAATTATAATCTGAATATTTCCAATCACAACTACCAAAACGATCTACTTCCTTACTAGCAAATAATTTACAGATTTCCTTTTGTTCACCAGCTAAAATATGGACAGCAAATTTCTCTGATTTTTTAAACGTTTCTAAAGAAGTAACACGATGATCAATTGACCATAAGATTAATAGTGGATCCAAAGAAACGGATGCAAACGAATTTACAGTAAGTCCAAAAGGTACTCCTTGATTATCACTCGTTGTAACTACTGTCACACCCGTTGGGTAGTTTCCCATTACCTCTTTAAATATTGATCGTGTATCCTGCATACTACACCTCTTCCTAGATTTTTTGTCTATTATAATATTAGCTTAATAAGTGTTTTAGTTTTAACTACTGAGATAACAACATTATTTCCATGCTGAGGTAATCTTGAAGGTTACAGAGGCCCACCTCCTACATCACTTGGAGTTCCCGTGAAGAAAATATTCTACTAGAAACCGAACTGTAAATACTAAACTTTTTGTATTTGAGTTGATTAACATTAACAGTTTAGAAGATCTCCAATTCAACCGGAGATGGAATCTCGTCTTTCATAACCAATCAGGATCCCTATGGGACATATCCAGCAACATAGTCAAGAGCTTTATCGGCAGAAATATTCTTTGCTAGTTTTCCGATGAAACAGCATATTCTCTTTTATAATTTTTTCTTCCATAATAGAAATCAATGGAATTCTATCATCGGGTGCTATTACTGTGTTTCGGAATTAGATATCTCTCTTTTCAATTCTAAAATATGTTCTCGGTAATTGTGTCCCACAAATAAATTTTCAGGTTTTCGAACCGGTGGATGTAGTATCCTTTACAATTTAATTTATTTTAATTTCATCTCTTGAATTTACAAAAAACTACATTTTAGCCTCAACTTTTATA
>NZ_JBIMEV010000094.1:0-7951 GCF_051262595.1 Salipaludibacillus sp. CF4.18 | reverse complement strand
ATATTCCGGGACTACTAAAAAATTTGGATTCGATAATTTTTTCCTAATAGCTTTATCACTTGGGTAAATACCATTTTTATGCAACTCCCAAACGACTTCTCTCATTTCATTTTTAATCTTTTCAGACCTTAACTTATTCCTCCTCCTCTTATAACTTGAAAGTCGATTTATAAGTTTCTTTGATAAATCCGGACAATACTTTTTAACATCATATATAGAAATGCCAAAAGTCAATGAGAATTGCTTTAAACTCATCGGTCGTTCTTTTTCCAATGCAATTTTTAATTTTTGTTCAACTTCCTTCTTTTTCTTATTTTGACAATCTCTTTTATGTTTTAAATTTGAATTAGTAATATCTCTACATAGATCTGGGAAATATCTCTTGGTTGTATTAATATCAAAATCCTTTTCTAATGATAGCTGATATAAACTCATATTCCTATTACTTTCTACTGCATTTTTTAATACTAACTCTAATTCATTTAAGTTTAATTTGGTTCGTTTATTTGTTTGGATGTTTACATTAACATTAATTAATGAATTCGTGCAAAATAAATCATAGATTGTTAGATTTAATTTTTTACAAATTTTAAACATTGACTCCAAAGTAGGTTTTCTCTCACTCTTAATCCAATATGGAACAGCAGCTCGATGGACGTTTATATATTTTGCAAATTGAGTTATACTACTAAAGTTATTTTCATCTATTATTTTTTTCAGTACCTTTCCAATTTTTATGTTAGTAGGAAAGTAATCTAGTTTTTGGTTATTTGCTATTAAAGCTTTAAAGGAATCTAACAAAAAAAGTTGGAATTCTGATGGATTAATAGAACCTTTATTACAATTACCTAGCCAAGTAAAACAATATTGGCAATGTCCTACAATAAAATTATTATGCAGAAATGACAATTGCTTTTCGCAATTCGTACATCTATCTTCTAACCTTATATAATGTTTGTCACAAACCTCAATACCTTTAATATACCAAATAAGTGGCTCATAAATTTCCTTGCCTTTGTCTTTCCATTCTTCTAAACAAACAGGACACCATTTTCTATAATCACCGATTACATTATCTGAAAATAAACCAGACCATGAATTCATCGTTAAATATAGTAACTCTTTTCTGGTCGTCAACTCTTCTAATGCAGAAACATAATCAAGGCTTATTGAGCTATTACCATTAATAGGTTTCATTAGCCTACCTAAACTATTTTTCTTAAAAGACTGCTTTAAGTGGTATTTTTTAACGAATGGAATAAATGTATTACATACTAATTTCGTTACATTTAAACTATGGCTATCCGCCAAACGTGAAATATAACTGGATAAACTCTCTACATAGGGAGTTCCCAATCCAATCGGTACCAAGTTATACAAGATACTCCTAGGAGGCAATGTTAAATTATCCAACTCTAAGTCCTCATAAATAATTCTATTCATAAATAACACTCACTCACTTTTTAACTTATATTGATTTGACCAAAATTATCCAACAAGACTATCTAAAAAGGTCAGTCCCTGTCCTATCCCTCATTGGTTTTCTCTCACCCGGACGCTTATTTGTCATCCTTTTCTTATCTTCCTTTTCATCTACCTGATCCAACTTTAACCAACTATCGAGCTTATCTGCCTTCTCTTCTCTTTTAGCCAGAAGATGTTTTTCTCCTTTAGTAATTTCTTCTGCCATTGTATATGCTTGGTCAATTGTTGGTTCAAACTTTTTAAAATCGGTTAACGTCAATGTTTTCGTTTTCTCATTTAGTTTCATACTATAATGATAGGTATCATACAACCAATCCCTAAGGGTTCCCACACATCCTACTGTATGTTTATAAAAATACTTCCAATCACTTAGAAGGTCAGGTTCATCTTGTAAAGGAATATGCTTTTGAAATACCCAAAGAACATTTTTAAAAGCCTCTATCTCCTTTGGAAATTCTGAGTTATATCTTGGAAAATGAATATCTCTAGTCCTTCTTCCTAATTGTCCATTTATATTTCTTAAACTTAATAATTCATAAGTTCCAAACAGAATTATTGGAACTCCAAATTTTGAAGCTAATGATTTTATAGCATCCATATGATTTCTCAACCCTTTTGCACTTCCCACTTTGGTCATGTGTTGTGCTTCATCAATTAAGATAACTTTTACCTTTCGATATTTAATAGCATTTTCCAATGATTTACGCAATTTTCTTTTTGTTTTTTCATTTGGCTTAATTGGCAAAGTCACACCCATATCACTTAATGGTAATCTTTTTTCATCAATCAGAATCTCCTCTAAATTCCTTAGAGCCTCTGAATAAAAATCAATCCAGTCAAACTTTCCATCTTCAGGAGCAAATGTCTCTACAGATAAAACTGGAATAATTCCTTTATCCTGAATCATATCATTGTAATATTTTTTAAAAAACTGATCCCTTACTTTTAAAAACAAAGTAGTTTTACCTACACCACTTGGACCATATACCAATAGGACTTTACCTTTAACAGCTACATCAATTTTATCCATTAAATCCTTATAAGAATTAACTAACATAGGGTGGGCAATAGTCTTATTTTCAAAATATTTTATTCTTTCCTCCATTGTTTGAAATAATATATCTTTTGGAAAACCTTTATCCATTAGAAAAACTCCCCATACATTTTAAATTCAGAAAAATCTTCTGATTTCTTAGTTCCGCTATTTCTCATAGGAGTAACTTCCTTATCAACCGCATTATGTTTATTTTTTTTAAATACTTTTTCAGCGTTAATATTGGTAGTATTCTGACTTTCCCCACCGTTAATTACCCTTAAGGAGTTCTTTATTGCCTCATCTTTCAACCTCTGAATTTCTAAATTCTCTTGAGTTTCAACACTCACCAAAAACTTCGCTAACTCAGCTGCAGAAACACTAGTTGCTTTGGATTTTTGTGTTTCTCTCTTTCTCTTCCTTATTTCTGAGGTAGTAAGTTTAATTTCTTTCTGAGATCTTCCTTCAAACTCTATCTCATATTGTGAATGCAACATTACCCAATAGTTCCCAACATAAGCATATGCCTTACTATAGTCAAAAGGATCGAACCGAACAGGTATCTGCTCTCCTTCAACAAGAGGACTGGTTAACTCATACGAGTGATAATAAGTATTATTTATCTTAATCCCCTGCCCGGGCTGAACTTTAGCAGTTCCTTTAGTTGTTGTAGGTAAAGTGAGCATTTCAAAATTTGTATCATACCTAATGTATGTTTGTTTTCTTTCACCTGTTTTTCTAATATTTTGTTGATAGGCATCACGTGGACTTTGATTAAGAGTTGTATGTGGTTGTTGATCGTAAATCTCATAAAGCCACTGGTTGGAAATTTCATAAAGTGCTTCTAAAGTCCATATAGCCAAATTACGAGGATTAAAGCCATTTGTCATTTGACGAACATTTTTCGTTAATTGGGTATTTCCGATTAGATTATAAATAAATTGTGTATTAGTTGTACCAAAGAGCCTTTCACAAACAGACCCAAACTTTGGTTTACTCCCTGGTCTTGTCTTTTTATGACAATTATAAGTTGCTAACAAAGTGTCTAGATAAGTACTTTGAAAGTCTTTTCCCCCATCTACTATTAAAGTTTTTGGAAGTCTTGAATATTCTTTCACACACTCCCTGATTGTCATCATACATGATCTATACGATGGAGGGTCAAATGTTAAATAAAAAGCTAATACCCTTCGTGAATAGGCATCTATTAATAAAGTTAACCAAGGTCTGCTAAGATTTTTCTGTGTCTTTGAGCATATAAGTTCAATATCAAGCTCTGTATGGTCGATATGTGCAATCTCAAAAGGTCTACTACCATGTCTAGGTGTCGTAAGGGATAATTCCCAATAAACAGGCTCTTTATCGTAGGATGCTTTTGGACCTCTCCTTTTATTATCTTGTTCGTATTTAGATCGTTTTTCAATTTGAGCTATAAAAGTTTTGTCGCTTGGAGGATCAACCCCCTTTTCTAAACACTCATTTCTAAACGAGTTATAAACAGAAGTTTTATTTCGTTGTTTTTTATTTTCATAATCTTCACTTATATACTTATCAATTAATTCTATGACATCTTCATTAATACGCCTTGTTCGATTTCCTTGTTTATGCCTAGCTGAAATCAAACCAATATAGCCTTTTCCATATTTTTTTTGAGCTTTCAAATATTTTTGTTTCCAGTGTCTCAATGTCCTTGGCTTAACATCTACAGTTTCACCATCCATATGTTGACTTAACTTGAAATACTTCTCGTTAGCCTTAGCAAGATCATCAGGACTTGCTGTTTTTATAATCTCTATATAATCATTTTCTTCATTCTCATTTGACACTTTATTATTAAATGATGTAATAACACCCATTTTTATTAATTCTTCAAATGCATTTATTGGTAATGAAACGGTCTTTTCAGTTTCATCTAAAAGTGAAATTTGAGTTTCTCCCACGTTTATAACTGTCCAGAGGTTTCCATTCCAAAGTATATTTTGGCCAACTTCTATATTTACCACATTTTCTAAGTTTTCATTAACCTTGCTGTTCTTTGATTTTTCGGCATTCAGGATAGCATTCGCGGTTTCTTTATTTATATATATAGGAAACTTGTCAAAATTCAGGATGAGAAACCGTTCTAAATCTACATAAATCTCCCCTAGAATAATAAGTTTATATATATCATCTGCGGCGAACGTAACCTCTTCAAGGGATACCAAATCATCTAAAGTGGTATTTGGTCTAGACCTAACGTAATTAAGAATAATATTCCGACTAAGTAAGGACACAGTAGGACTTTCTTCTAACAGGTAGTCCTCCAAAAAACGAACATTATTCTGTAAGTTCCAATTAATTTCTTTTGAACTTCTAATCCTAAAAGAAAGCCCCTTTTTCTTTGCATATTCTTCGGCTGGTGGACACCTCCACTGCCCATTTTCATCTAAAACATATCTCTCCGGTGATTCTTCAATTAATTTGGAAAGCTCCTTATCTGTCTTATACTCTTCCCACCCTATAAAATCTTCCGAGATTACAAAAAAGTCAGCTGTATATTTATGACCTATCTTCCTTTCATTTTTCACATAATTTATTGTAAAACTTTCCGGCTGGTCATAATACTCGTAAACATGTTTATCGAATTCCATTGAGTATATTGCACATAATTCAAGTGTGTGGCTTTCAAATTGAATAGTTAATCCCATCTTTTTACTGGAATAAAATCCTGGTACATTCCCAACTCTACTTCGAACTCTTCGTGAAGGTTCCGAATCTCTAATGTTTTTATTGATGTAATTTTTCGTCTCCTCACTAATCCTATTTTCATAGCAATATAATTCAAAATTATAATTTATCATACATACAACTCCTTTTTAATTCACTCCACTTTTTTTTCATTGCTATTTCTTTCAGAAATCCGGTACCCAAATGTTCTTCCAATCTTCTTCTACTGGGATATACCCCTTGGTTAACCAATAAATTAAAAACGTTTTTAAGTTTTTGGTTTTTTTCGGAAAACCTTTCCTTCTTTTTCGATTGTATATATACGTTGTAATTTTCCTTAATTTGACTACATTCGATCTTATACATTGCAGAAAGTAGTTTTCTATCACAACCAATCATTTTGGCTACACCACTAATTGACACTGGATGCTTATCCTCAATAACCCTTTTGAGAGTCCACTTAATTTCATCATGATCATATTTCTTATTAACTTTCACAAAGCTTTCAGTTGAACGTACCTGTATGACAGGTTCTTGTTTTTGAAGAAATCCTACTATTGAAATCCCGAGTATTTTGCACATATGGATTAAATAATGAATACTAGGAAGATTTTTACTAGACATCCATGTCATAAAAGTTGATTTAGGTATTTCAAAATATTTAGCTGCATCCAATGGTGACTTATTAAATCCTTCATTAACATAGTATCTAAGCGATTCAAATAATGAAACATTATTAACAGCAAGATCATTTTTAGATAATAATTCTCCTATTAAAAAAACATCGGATAAGATTTCACTTTTATCTTTTATATTTTCTTCAATAGAAGGGATAAATCCCAACCATTTCCCGCATCTTGAGCAGAAACCTGGTAATGATTTTCTGTCAATTATTGGCACTGTATTTTTGCAGTTTTTACAAGTATTTAAAAGTAGAGTCTTATGTTTTAGGCAATAATTAACTACTTGAAAGTTCCATATCAGTTGGTCATGTATAATCATGTCGTTTAATTTAGATTCTTCATAACATATAGGACACCATGATTTAGTTTTTCTTAATAAACCTCTGTTTGGTAATAGCTCCGACCAATTTTTTAAAGTTATATTACTTAAATCTTTTCTACCTGTTAATTTATTCGTTAATTCACTAAACTCATATGCTAATTTTCCCACTCCATTGATACCAATTGCAGAATCATAAAATCCTCCACCTCGCTTAGAGATTTTAGATAAATATTCTTTGTTTAAATATGGGGCATAAATCCTTGAAATTATGTCACCTGTGAGAACACAATGAGCATCTGCTATCCTTGTTATATAACTTGTTAACGATTCAACATAAGGCGTGCCAATTCCAACTGGTTTTAAGTTGTAAAGAATATTTCTTTCCATGAATTTCCGCCCCTTACTTTTACGGGGTATTATATACAATGGATTTGATTCTATACATTTACTCTCTGTTGCTTAGTACCTAACTGAGCTACTCAATATCCCCTCCTATTTTCACTATTTCAAATTAGATAGTCTTAATCACAGTTGTTGCGTTTTGTTCTACTACCAACTCCCATTAATTAATAAAACCAACTTCATAAAACTTTACAAAAAAGCAACTCTGCCCCGTTCGGCAGAATTGCTATTTATTGAAAAATCATATTCATCTTTTTCACCTAGTTATATTTATTCTATTATACCTTCAATTAAGGAAGGGTTCACTTATTTTTAAAACATGATTCATGACCAAATTAATCTACTTTTGTTTTCACCAGCAAAAGTAAGGTTTTGACGAAAGTAAGGCTGATAATTAATAGTAAAAATGATTAATTTCTGTTTTCAATATATAATCTCATCCGCAAATTTCCTTACAAATTCATGGTCAAGCGCAGTAGACCAGGTTTCATCATTACTTCGAGCATTCTCACTCCAATTATAAGAACCATGCATAACATATTCCAAATCAATAATACAAAATTTATCATGAAACATGTTTTTTCCAATTCGTGACACCTGCATAGTATCAAAATTACTTTTCAATTTCTCCATCAAAAATCTATTGGTATCTGCATCAGAAGTAATTATACGTATATTCACACCTGCCTCTTTTCTAAGAAATAACTCATGAAATATATCTTTATCAGTAAACCATGCTACAGCAATCCAAATCGTATATTTTGCATTTCGGATTCCTTGAGTTATTGAGTCTTTAATTTCATCAAAGACTACATCATGTTCTATAATTTCTTCACTTTCGAGTTCAACAGGTTTGGGCTTAATATGTAATCCCAAAATTCATAATTTCCTGTTTCCATATAAATTGATGATGCCAGTATATCTAAAATACCCTTTAACTTTTTTGTCTTAGCTAAGCCATAGAGAACAGCATCTTGGTCGAAAGCACATATCCGACGAGGCTTAATGTCATGTTGCATACTCTGCATTTGCTATGTAGCTTATGTTGTTTTTGTCAATATTAATTGGCCAGAGCAACACTTCAAAAAGAATTACTCAATATTTATAACTTCTATATACATGTGACTATTTGGGTGTTCTGCAGTCTCCTCCCTGGATGACCACCAAAGTGTGGAGTGCGATTTCTATGTATTCTAAAATCCTTGTGATATTGTTGCAAAATGACAAAATATTTCACTAATTGAAGTATATTCTTGCCTTAAGTTTTTAGAAGCATATCCTTGCCAAAACGGCAATATTATGCTTCAAGTCACACACAAT
>NZ_JBIMEV010000093.1:0-8911 GCF_051262595.1 Salipaludibacillus sp. CF4.18 | reverse complement strand
CTTTTAAGTCTATTTTAAGCTTTTGAGAGTTTTCCCTGCAGAGAAGAACGAACACATATCTATTTCTATTATATACATATTTTTTATATAGGAGAAACAGGTGGCTTTGCAAATGAAGAAGTTTGAATAGAATGAATTCGGGGAAAGCATAAATAATGATTATTAAATAAAGGGCAAAATTACTGAAAAGTGATGACGCAAAGCTTAGGGGCTAAAGTTTTTCACTATGCCAGCCAGCTACCAACTTTCACCTCTTTGCGAAAGTAAAATAGGAGGTATTAGGATGATGAAAATAATATGGAATGATTTTTTTGGCAGTTACTATATGTACCGTTATAATCGATGCGGTGAAAATGAAACTGAAAAGAGAAGCCAATTAATAAAAAAGGTTATTTATCATCAAGAAAGAATTTTGAAAATCAAACTGTCTTAGCGATTTGTTGTTCTGTGCTGATTTGCTGTATTGGAATATGGTTTCACCTGTAAAAAGTTAAAAATATTTTTAAACAGTTTTATAAAACAAATTTGCGAGTCAGGTCGATGTGAGAATTTCTATTTTTCTTACGTTGGCCTGACTTTATTATTTGCTTAATTATTTTTAGCACCCTACGTTATAAAACTATATGCAGAAAGCCCCAGTCTGTAAAGAATCGAGTAGCTCACATTCGAATGGGTATAATTATCAGATGTTCCTCTCATGAAAACTACGTTGAATGGAATATAACGATGCAGAGAACCGTCCCTAAGCTCTACCTACGCTCTAAACACCAGGTTTGGGGAGACGCCAAATATTCTTGCTGCTTGACGTTGGGATATTCCTTCGACTTCTTTTGTTTCTCGTAATACGATATCTCTTTTTAACTTAGGGAGACTTTTTACTTGTGCGATCTCAACCTCGCCAAGAATCTTTTTGATTTCCATTCGCGCTTCTTCATCTGTGAATCTTTTTCTTTCCGTTGATCGATCATCAAGGCATTCATCATCATTCGTTTTCTCGTTAAATTCTTTAAATTTCATTTTTGCGACAGCGACATCATCGGAAAACATTCTCAAAATCACATCTTCATCTAACATAAATCTTGAAAAACTCACTTTTTGACCGTAATAACCAGAGCAACTGCTCCATCGCCATTCATCAACAGTCTTTGCAATCCCTGCTTTTACAGGGTTTTGGTGGATATATCTGATTACCCTCAGCAAATACATATATGTTTCCACATTTTCACTTTTGAACCTGTCCTGAAAAAGATGTCCGGTTGTTTTGTACTTCAAATTATAGTACCAGACAAAACTCACTCCGATCCGCTTCATCGTCGTAGAAATATCTTCATTTCCTTCCTTCAAGAGAAGATGTACATGGTTATTCATCAAACACCATGCGAAAACGTCCATCTCTGATTTTATTTTGTATTTTTCAACAGTTTCCAAAAATGTCATGCAATCTTCATCGTCATGGAAAATTTCCTGTTTGTTCGCCCCCCTCAACATCACATGATACACCCTACTCCTACTCTTAACCCTAGCTCCACGAGGCATGCTTACCACCTCCAAACAAAGGGACGGTTCTCTTGCTTCCTTTGGGAATTAACCAGTTAAAGTGATTCTGGAACAGCATCATGAAATAGGGGATGGTCTTTAGCAGATTTACGATACATTCTTCGATTGGGACAGGGATTATTCTCAATATATTCACGCATGTTCTGATGAATCCTACTGACACGTTTCATTCCTCCAATATGTGTGCTAGTTTTTTATGAAACAAAGGGGTATAAAAAGAGGGGCGAAATATCAAGGAGATCATGTTTAATTGGTGAACTAGTAGATTTTTAAGTTTTTAAATTACAGGGATGATAAGAAGTCGGAATAATATGATTGGTAAACTTTCTGGGGTAATAAATGGGTTTCGGGAAGTTTGATGACGCGATGAAAAAAGAAGGTCACAGGAGTTTTGGTATTTCTTCGAAGATCGTTCGATGGATAAACACGATGGCTATTGCTATAAATAAACCTGATTTTCTAATGATCATAATTATTCGCGGCAGGATGTATGAGTACATTATCCTCTACAAAACTCAACTTGAATAAAATACAGAATCGTATTTAATAAATCTATCATATACTAATTCAGTCAATTTTTCACTATTTAAATAGTAATGTTCCCAGCAAAAACTTAAAATATAATTTTGCCGGAAACATAGGCTACCTTTTTAACAATGCTCAACTAAACTTTTCAGCCGAATCATCGATCGCTCCAGTGTACTCAATATCTATGTATCATTCGAATATATCACTCAATGCCTCTTCAATACGCTCATTGGAAAAATAGAGATTCTCTACGTCATCTCCGAAAAAATGAGCATTCACTTATTCACGATTCTCCGTCAATAACAATGAAGCAGAGAACCGTCCCTACTGCTTCGTTAAATACTCGACGATATAGTCGGCCCAGAGTTGGTGGCCTGCTGTGTTGGGTCTACTGTTTTCTAAATATTTTTTTAGATTCTCAGGATCATCGATGGCCGGCCAATTTTCCCAGTGGTTTGCATAATCTAAGCCTTCTTTTTCCGCAAAACTGGCGAGGTCTTCTGTTGTTTTCTCTGTATAATAATCTGCATCCGCAAGAGGGTTTGCAGGCATGAGAATGACACTCGTGTCAGGAAGCTCTTTTTCAATCGTTGATAACAGGATTTTCAAATTGCTTAACGTATCTTCTATTTTAATCACATTGATATCATTTAGAATGAAGGGTTCGACAAACAAGATGTCTGGATTACTCTCAATCACTGTGTCTACATAGTCTGAATCGATAACATCAATAGAAAGAGTTACACCTACGTCTATGACGGTCGAGGTAATATCTTGATTAATGAGCTGAGATTCCAGTTTTGACGAAACGAGATACGGCAAACTTACTTTTTCTTCTGCGTCATTTACTAATGAAGATGAACCTAAAAAGCTGAGTCGGATATCGTTAGCTTTGTTTTTCTCTTCCACCCAATCACCTAATATGCCTTCTATTTCAGCCGGGGTTTCTTCCTCCTCATATCCTAAAGAAAACGCAACCTCACTCTCCATTTCCTCCACCTCAGTTGGTTGTTCTTCAGGTTCAGGCAAATCTGACATCACTACTACGGTCGATTCTGTTTTCGCAGCAGTTGCAATGTTCGCTAACTTATCTTTGTAATGAACATAACCAAAGAGGATAGTCGCGATGCTCAAACAGATAAACATAATAAAAAATAAGTTCTTCAAAAAAGATAACCACCTTTCCAAAAAGTCGCGAGATACACTCTATCCTAATTCCCGATGGCCTTGTTAAATCCCTTCAAATCCTCCTTACTTTTCATCGCCTATTACCGACATAGAATGCAAGGTGGATGCAGGGGACGGTTCTCTGCTTCATCCGTGCGGACTTCTCCCCTGATTCTGGAATTATTTAGGTATCATTTAAATCTATTCCCCCAATATGCCATTTAAATATCTTACCTATTAAGGTTTACCCGATATGACTGTACAAGAAAAAGCAGACACCTAATAGATATCTGCCGCAGTTTAAAAGTAAAGTTCCATCACTTATCTTAAGATAGTTTTCCTTCTTCCAAATAACTCTTTGTTATTTGATTTAAGTAATCGAGCACGTCTTTTTGCAAATCTTCTCTTTGCAACGCGAAATCTATCGTTGCTTTGACAAATCCCAGCTTATCACCAACATCATAACGCTCACCGGAAAACTCGTACGCCAAGACAACTTGCTCTTCATTCAGTTTCTTAATGGCATCCGTTAATTGAATTTCATTTCCCGCTCCCGGCTCCAATTCATCCAGAATCCGGAAAATTTCCGGACGCAACACGTAACGGCCCATAATTGCAAAATTAGAAGGAGAATCTTCCTGCTTTGGTTTCTCAACCAAGTCCTTCACATGAATAACGCCCTTTTCAACCTCTGTTGACTTTGGTGATACGATTCCGTACTTAGAAACATCTTCATCAGAAACGGGTTGCACCCCGACAACGGAAGAATTGTACCGGTCAAATACATCGATTAGCTGCTTTAAACAAGGAGTTTCAGACTGAACAATATCATCTCCAAGTAACACAGCGAAAGGTTCGTCACCAATGAAGTGCTTGGCGCAACCAATAGCATGTCCAAGCCCTCGAGGCTCTTTTTGACGGATATAATGAATATTTGCCATATTGGATATACCTTGCACTTCCGCTAGCAATTCCATTTTTTCTTTCTTTAGTAACGTTTCTTCCAGCTCATAAGACTTATCAAAGTGATCCTCAATCGCCCGCTTTCCGCGACCACTTATGATAATAATGTCTTCAATTCCAGATGCAATCGCTTCTTCAACGATGTATTGAATTGTTGGTTTATCAACAATAGGAAGCATTTCTTTCGGTTGTGCTTTCGTTGCTGGCAAAAACCTTGTCCCTAGTCCTGCAGCAGGAATAATTGCTTTTTTCACTCTCATCATTTATGCCCCCTATGATTAATCATTCCCTATATCCGAAGAAAGGTAGTTTCACTCTTGATTACTAATATGTATTCGTTTTTGTACCAATTAACATGTCCAATTATTGATCATTGTCCAGCCGATCATGATTGAGAAAACTAGATACTATCATCCATCCATCAATCTATTAATTTTACCAAATAACAGGATATAATACTCTGTTTTTTTTCAATTTATATTCGTGTTTTTATATACTCGTGGTGCCCCACCAAAATGATGCAGAGAACCGTCCCTGCGCTTCCGATGGTATAATGGGATAAGGCTAAGGAAGGGTGGGGGTGGTGAGGTGATTATACTTAAATTTTTCAAACGACTATTTCGGCTATGTATCGATCGCCACTATAAGCGTCATGCGGTCATCCATCATCGCTATAGAGTTCAATCGTTGCTTGGGGTTGGAAGCTATGGGACGACTTATCTATGTAAAGATCTAACTACCAATCGCATTTGTGTCGTAAAACAGATGACAAAAAGCAAACGCAAAAAAGTCATCCAAGAACAATTTAAACAAGAAACAACCCTTCTTGCACAATTAAACGAGACGAACATTCCGACATTATATGATTCTTTTATTTTTGAGAATACCCTGTTTATTGCGATGGAATATATGGAGGGAATAAACCTGGAAGATGTGCTTTTTCTCAAAAAACAGCGGTTTTCCGAAAAGGAGTCCTTACGATTAATCCATGAATTGGTGCAAATTCTAGCAAGTATCCATTCATCGGGAATTGTACACGGAGATATTCGAATCCCTAACGTCATCCTGCAGGACACTTCCAAGCCCGCTATTATTGACTTTGGCTTAGCCAAGCAATGGAAAAGTTCGTCTGACAAACCTGATCCGAAGGTAAACGAAACGAATCTTGAACTTCTAAGAGAGGACTTTTATGACTTAGGGGACTTATTGCTTTTTTTACTCTATTCTAATTATGATTCCGGGATAAAAAAAGGACGTCCTTGGACCGAGGAATTAACCCTGCATCCAAAAACGTCTCTTCTTTTAAAGCGATTACTTCGTATAGAAAAACCTTATTGGAACATTAATGAGATCATGGAAGATGTCACGCAAGCTATTGCTCAATTGCATAGCAACGAGCATTAACTGCTGCTCCCATACCCTTTTCTTTTATAACGGTGACTTCCGTGGGAAGAAGATCTGTGTCGATCACTGCTGCTGTATTGTCTTCCGCGTCCGCGATAATGACGATCACTTGAACTATACGACCGGTGCTTTCTTCCACTGCTGCTGCCCCGACTGCTCATTAATTTTTTTAATATCTTAAACATGTCCAACACTCCCTTTTGTAGTGAGAACTCTAAATAATTTTAAATCCTTAAATGCAACGATAGTTACTGTAATAATACCACACCCAAAGATGATCAGCGTAGCTTAATTAATATCAAACGAGCTTATACTTATCATAAAAAGCTTGTGTTGCGTGCCCAGGTAACTTCGGAAGGATCAATGATTAGAAAACGATCATCTTTTGCTCTAGCAAGCAACATCGCATCTAAAATCTCCCCCAATTTAGTTGCCCCTGAATATTCCATATCCAATTATCTACTAAAATAAACGTATAATCGCGATAGTCTCTCTGAATCTTAAATGAAGCAGAGAACCTTCCCTACCTGTTTGGTCTTTCACGGGGGGTCATATTCATAATAAAGTAACCAATAATAAGCACTAATATGACTAGTGAATAGAGCAATGTATCTAGAGGATTATCGTAATCAACAATAATCAGCCTCACCATTGCGGTGATACCGATGTACATAAAATACCTCAATGGAAAATGATAATCTTCCTTGAAATATTTAACGATCATCGTAATAAACTCAAAATACAGGAAAAAGACCAGGATTCCAGCAAGGAATTCCTTATAATCGTTTGTGCCTTCCGTCAATATCATATAAGTAAAAGCGATCAATTCCTGTACGAGCAAAAAAGTGAGAATAGCTGCTAAAAACACAAGCGATGTGTTTAAAATTAGTTGAAATACTTTAGGAATTAATTTCATAGTTAGTACGTTATTCGATTTTCTTCTCATCTAGCCTAATCACACTCTTCCAGTTTTATAGATCCTCACAACGTTTATCTCATCTATTTCTTTTATTAAAATTCAACGCGATTGTGAACTAATATAAGAATTAGTCACACGTCGGTACTTGATGCAGAGAACCGTCCCTATGCTTCCAAGCCTGCGACGCCGAAGCCGCCGGGGCCGGCATGGGTGGAGATCATCGCGCCCGCTTGAATCCATTTGACATTTTTGAAGCCGCCTTCCTTTGCGATCTCATCCATTCGCTCCTTGATACTTTCTTCAAGACCGAGGGAATATTGAAAATACAGGTTTTCCCGGTCGATATCGTATTTGTTTAGAAAATCTAGCAGCAATTTTTCGGCGACGCGGTTCATTTTCCCTCGATACTTTTTGGTTGAAACGAGGTTACCGTCAATTAATTCTATAAGTGGCTTTATTTTTAACAAAGCTCCTCCAAGATAGGCCGCATTACTAACACGACCACCTGCTCTCAAAAAATCCAGCTTGCCCGGAACGAAAGCGAGTCTTGCTTTTGGAACGATGGATTCAATTTTTTTGATTAAATGAGCGGGTTCAATCCCAGGTTCATTCTCCAACACGGAAACGGCATACATCACCACTGCCATTAGTCCCCCTGTCACGTTCAACGCGTCAATTAGAAAGAGATCCTCAAAATCCTCGGAAGCCAGAACTGCATTTTGAAAGGACGAGGATGCTTTGGATGTGTAACCAATGTGAATTATAATGCAATCCGGAAAATCCGCTTTGATCTCTGCGAAAAAGTCATGATATTCATAGGCATTTGTTGATGTAGTGGTCGGTATTTTTTTCGTACGATCATAATAGTCATAAATATCTTGTACGGGCAACGAACCATCCAGATAATCTTGATCGTCCATGATTACGTGCATTGGGACGACTTGGACATCATGTTTGCTGGCTAAATCGCTTGGCAAATCTGCTCCACTCTCTGTCGACAAAATAATTCTGCTCATAAGTATATCTCCTCATTTCCAAGTATCTACAGGGATGATCCTCATGGTGTCAATAGTTGATTCAAAGCCTTCCCTAGAAAAGGAAGAACTGTACTTTTAATTATAAAGGAAATAATGGAGGTATGTGAAGTTTGAAGAAATATATTTTACTATCAGTCGTGGGTTTTGACGCGGGATAGATTAGCTGACCAGGTTTTCGCGTATAATCTCATTTAAAGGCTAATGACAAATGTGGGGTGACTTACTCTTTATGGCATGACAACTACCTTTGCGGCCACACCTATTTTCATTCCGAGGCAAAATCCCCTAATTGTGGCGTTATTCCTTGCTACGTTGCCTTTAGAAATACCAGTCGTTAAAAAGAAGTAGAGAAACATTCCCTCTCACAGACCTATTTTCACTACCAGCATTCCGTCTTTAATTTCTATGTTTTTAAGGTTACCGATTGGGACACTCTTAATCTTTTCAATTTGATTTAGATCAAAACTAATGATTTCATTACTATAAAAAACATAAGGAGATTTATTTTTAAGTAATTTTTTATTTAACCAATTACAATGAAATGGTTTCACTTTTTTCACTCTGAAATGGATAATCCTATTTTGCGTACATTCGGGAACCAAACTCATTGAGAAGTTAATCGTCATCGTGATTTTCTTGACGGATCCAGTTACAATCAATAATCCATCGTGGAATTCAACAGCTGAAATGCTTATATTTTCGTCTTTAATATTGTCCTGCAATAGTTGTAATATCTTATCTTTCGAAACCCTTATCGGTGCTCCGTTCTTATTAAATTTGAAAGCAGTTCTTGTCATTTCCCCTAATAATCCCATCACGATCACCTCTTTTCAATATATACAATAAGAAAAACGCATAGCGGCTTTTATAAATTCTTATCTCTTAAAGATAAAAATGGTTCCTTTTTCCCCTTCCGAAGTGAACGTTTAACAGTCTTTATGTCTAATTCTATTTTACTATCTAAATCTTAATAAACAACTACAATTTTCAAAAAATTATCTTTTATGTATAATTGTAATAGTTATATAGAACTAGGTTAATGATGAGTGATTTGAATGGATTGATTTACAGATACGTCAACGAATCCTTTCTTAATCTCCGCTTATAATCAGCGGACTATAAGCTAATGCTTATGGTACTTTTTCATTTATATTCCTTCACCCGTCACCAAATTTGCTGTACAAACACAAAAAAGCCCAAGTGTTGAAGTACTTTCCTTCATACTTGATCACTTGGGCTTGTCTATTTATTAAATTGTCTTTGCAGTCTTTTTTATTTAATTAGAGCCAAGTCAGACAGCTTGTCCACACACATATGCTCAGTCAAACGGGAGCAG
>NZ_JBIMEV010000092.1:0-9725 GCF_051262595.1 Salipaludibacillus sp. CF4.18 | reverse complement strand
AATTTTGTCTTCAGTGGATGCTTCTTTCACAATGAATTTATCTTTAGGAGAACGACCTGTGTATTTACCTGTTGATACAGAAACAGCGCCAGTAGAAGTTAATTTTCCTTCTTTTCTCATTATTACTTTTTCTACTAGCTGCGAAACACTTAATTGAACCTGTGCATTGCGTCCATTTAATAACTCATGTAATTCAATTTGGGCCTTCATAGTACTCATATACATACCATCCTTTTGTCTTTTTAATAAAAACTCCAATTCCTATAAATAGTTATGTTATGGGATCATCCCTTAAATATGTTGCATATTTTTTTGGCTAGCAAACTGATCTGCTACTAGCTTTACGAGGTCTACTACGCGGCAGGAGTAGCCCCACTCATTATCATACCAGGCAAGAACCTTTACCTTACGGGTTCCCATAACGATTGTAGATAAACTATCAATAACAGACGAACTTGGATTTGTATTGAAATCTACTGACACAAGCGGCTCATTACAGAACTCTATAATACCCTTCATCGATCCTTGGGAAGCAGTCTGAAAGGCATTATTAATTTGTTCCACTGTCACATCACATTTTACGTCTACTACAAGGTCTACAAGCGATACATTTGGAGTCGGAACACGTAGTGCCATACCATGTAATTTTCCGGTTAAATGTGGTAGTACCTTTGCTAAAGCTTTAGCAGCACCTGTTGTAGTTGGAATAATAGATTGTGCGCAAGCACGAGCTCTACGTAAATCTTTATGTGGATTATCAATATTATTTTGATCATTTGTATATGCATGTACAGTAGTCATTAAGCCATTCTCAATGCCAAATTGTTCATCTAACACCTTAACGACTGGAGCAAGACAATTGGTTGTACAGGAGGCGTTTGAGATAACATCGTGTTTTGTGATATCCAATTGCCTGTTGTTTACACCAACTACAATAGTAACATCTTCATTTTTACCGGGAGCTGTTAAAATAACCTTCTTTGCCCCTGCTTCTAGGTGCAGACTTGCTTGTTCTTTTGCATTAAATTTTCCTGTTGCTTCAATCACAACATCTATGCCTAGTTCCTTCCAAGGAAGTTCTTGCGGATTACGATGATTAAGAAGTTGAACCAACTTACCATCCACCAATAAGTTATTTTGAAATACCTCTATTGTACCGTCAAATTTTCCGTGTACGGTGTCATACTTAATAAGGTGTGCTAACGTGTCTGCCGGATAGCTCGCATTAATTGCTACAACCTGAAATGAGCTTTCTTTTATCGCTTGACGAAATACCATTCTTCCAATACGGCCAAATCCATTAACAGCAACATTAATCATGTAAATAAATCCCCCTCTTAATTGAGTTATACTAAATGGTCTATTTTCATATATAGTATAACATTAATGAAAATAAATTCATGGCATACTACCATTTTTTTAATAACTGAGCCAATTTCATAATGCATTCTCTTAAATGAATTCAGAAATGCACAATAATCAAATAGCTCTTTTTTTGAACTTATAAGCTGCTTTTTCTACTTTTGTGACCTTTGTTTTCAATCTCAAACCAGCCGGTTTCATAGCATTGTGAACGAGTGTGGCAAATTCAAAATGAACTTTTGCTCTTTCTCCTGTCCGATATCGTACATTATTGAGCTGGAAATGTTTTTTTAGGTACGCGAGCACACGTTCAGAGGAACTTCGTTCCTTATAAAGGTTCTTCCATGATTCGGAACCTCTTGCCGGAGCTGAATATCGGCGTAGATCCGTTTCAACCTTGATTTTAAAGACTTTTTGACAGAGTGAATCGTGAGAGTGGACACTTTCGATATTCTTTTGTTCGTGTGAATTTTAATGTTTGATCGAAGCTGTCATACCGATAAGAGTGTTCTCTTACACAAGTTGGGGCAAAGTGTTATTAAATCCAAGTGTCTCAGGTTCATTCCGCTTATTGTAAGCCATGACCGAATAATCGTTCATACGATGGATCAGTTCATAGATTGCTGGGTAATCATAGCCAGCTTCCATCGTGGCGTGACCGATCTGAAAGGGAGGATAGTGATCATATATCCCTTTCAATAGGGGAATAGCTGCTTTCCAATCATTTAAGTTACCACTGGATAGGAGAAATTCTAGAATAAATTGACTGCTTGTTTCGACAGCAATATGCCCTTTGAATCCATACCAAAAGACCTTTTTACAGTCACTGTTCTTCAATTTTTTTGAAACGGAAGAGAGGCCTCATGAGCTTTTTTTTATTTCATCTATTTTGCATATTCTTTTACGGCCACGCTTTTTCGGCTCGCGTTTGGCTTCATGGACGATTTGGTGGTTAATTTTTTTCAATACATCGGTACCTTTGATCTTTTTAACGACTCGCGAGAAAGATGCTTCCGAAGGAACAGGATATGCCACACCAAATCCGCAATCTCGCTTAAATCCTTCGTCATCTTTCAGACGTTTAATAAAAGTTTCACTTCACTGATCTTTTCCACATAACGGATGATTAATGAATGGACTATTGCTGGATAGTTCAGTGTTTCCGGTGGACCAAATCGCGATTTTTTTACCCACTACCTGTAAAATGGGAGCAATAGAAATCGTTGCAAAGAGTTCATAACGTAGGGTAGGTTCTAAAATATAAAACATCTATACTTAGTAGGCTCTCTTGTCGTATCGGGGCCATAGGCTCCGAATTATGAAATTGATTCACATAGTAATTCTAGGAATATTCCCATGACAATAGAATAAATTCACTATTAACTTTTAAAAATCTCTTAATTTAAGAAAGGAAATCTCTACATTAAAGCTCTGTATCCTATGGAATTCCCCCTGGATATCCAGCCTTCGAGAACCTCCTTTCACTAAATAACTATGCAAATTCCATGCCAATAAATATAGGTAATTTAGTATATCAAAATGCTAATGTACTATCGGCTATATCTTTTTCATCGATTAGACAGAAGAATTTTTTTGCTAATTGCAAAATGATTAGGTTAGATAAAGCAAATATTTTTAGCTTTTATTAACAAGATTCAAACGAAATAAATATTCTCTTTTAAACAAGTCGACGTACATGATATACCTCCGTGAAAATGGTACATCATTAAGAGCGATAGAGGCGTTTTAAAGTTTTTGCATGAACATATGAATGAAATTGGGAGGGACTACTAGCTTAGTCTTTATAATTTTATGAACAAATAAAGCAGCTACAAACTATTAGCTACTCTATTACTATTCACTTACTTCTATCAACAATCCGCCTGATTATTGAAGATCAACTTTCAAAACAAATCAATGAAAATGAAGTGTCTACCAAATTAACATACAATTTATTTATAGACATTTATCTTTAGAAAAGTACCAGTTTTGTTAAAATATCTAAACCACAGACCTAAAGTCACTTACTAAATTGTTGCTCAATTTTAGGTGGAAGATGTATTGGTAGTCTAAAAAATTCTCTATCTTTTATACTCACGCGATGGTGTCTAGCACCCTGATCACCATGAATGTATACATGTTTATACCAGCGATGAGTTTTGAAATAATGATGAAAAATCGAGTAACTACATGTTCATTATCTAGCCTAAAACACAAATAAAGTGGAGAAACTACCCCTGTCTCTAATTAAGAATAAATACTTACGAGGCCATAAGATGCTTCCTTAGATATTCGAGGATTATATAGAAAGTCCCTTTTGCAACAACATAGTATCCTGAGATAACACATCATTTTATAATACGATACAATCTATACACTGCCTCACGTATTTCCTCCGTTTTAATCGTTGCAAATCCGATCACCAGACTAATACTATTTTCATCATCCTTATATTTGCTATCAAAGGTAAACCGTTCAATGGAATAAATTTCCAACTTTTCGCGATTAGCTCTTTCGTTAATGTCATCATACTTTTGACTCGTTTTAAAGTGAGCAAGAAAATGAAGCCCAGCAGGGACATCTTTAATATGAATATCATCCTTAAATGTTGTAAGAAGTTGTTTAATTAACATTTTTCGTTTCATTTCATAATGAAGGGTCATCCGTTTGACATGTCTTTCATAGTCTCCACCTTCAATAAAATAATGGAGTGTAAGTAAACTGAACAAATTGCTTCCTTGGATCCAATTAGAATAATATTGCTTGTACGTTCTTAAGAGATCGGGAGGCAAGACAATATAACTGATTCGAAAACTGGGTAAGAGGCTTTTTGAGAACGTCCCTGTATAAATAACTTGATGATTTCGATCCATGCTTTGCAGAGACGGAATATTATCTGTTCCGTATTTAAATTCACTATCATAGTCATCCTCGACAATATATCGCTTATTAGAATGAGAAGCCCAGTTCAAGAGTTCAATTCGCCTCGATATTGGCATAATGGTTCCAGTTGGGAATTGGTGGGAGGGCGTTATAAATAATATATTAGGGCTACTAGATTCTATTTCTTTAATATCAACGCCTTTTTTATCTAGGCTAATTGGTACAACTTCAAATTTCATACTTTTAAGTACAGCATGTATACGAGAATATCCAGGGTTTTCAATGGCAACTTTTGCATTCTCTTTTAGTAAACTCATGAGTTGTCTTACTAATGGTTGAGTTCCTCCACCAATGATAATCTGTTCTGGCTCGCACTTCACACCACGAGTAAAAGCTATCATACGTGAAATTGTCTTTCTTACAATGTAGGGTCCTTGAGGACTGCTAATTTCAGAAAGCTCCTGTTTATGGTTTTTAATTGCTTGATTTTGATACATCAACCATTTTTTAAAAGGAAACATGGAAATGTCCGATGTCATATGGGACAGAGAAAGCCACCCCTCTTTACTCTGAAATTTTTCTTTTAAATCACTGGGGAAATTAATTGCGCCTGTTTCATGTTGATCAATAAACTCTGTGATTTTTTCAACGAAGTACCCTTTTCTTTCAATAGTATAGATGTACCCTTCGGCTAAAAGTTGTCCATAGGCATTTGAAACGGAATTAATACTAACTTTTAATTGATCTGCTAAATTTCTTTTGGATGGTAATTTCTCATTTTCAGCGACTTTCCGTTCAAGGATCGAATTTTTAAATTCTTTATAAATTTGTTGATATATATGTTTTGAAGGATCTGTTTTATCTATATTAATAAATATCATGAGGTTCTCCTTCCATCTGGTCCCTAATAAAAATCAGATCTGGCACTTTTCATTGTACCAACTAATGGTGATAATAGTCTACATAATGATAAATGAGGAGGAATCGTGATGGGAAGAACAGAGGATTTACAACATAAAAGAAATAAATATGTGCCAAAGGGTATTAGTAATGGGAATTTAAATATTGCTCACCATGCTTCTGGGGCAACAGTTACAGATTTAAACCAAAGACAATGGATTGACTTTGGTGGTGCGATTGGAACATTGAATGTGGGACATAGTCACCCAAAGATTACCGAAGCGATTACGAAACAGGTAGAGAAGTTTCTGCATCCTGGCTTTAACGTAATCATGTATGAAGGATATATTAACCTTGCCGAAAAGCTATCCGAATTAACACCTGGTCATTTCGACAAGCAAGCAATACTCTTGAATTCTGGTGCTGAAGCAGTCGAAAACGCTGTGAAGGTATCCCGAAGATATACAAAAAGACAAGCTGTAGTCACATTTACTCGTGGATACCACGGGAGAACGAATCTAACTATGGGAATGACTAGTAAAGTTAAGCCTTATAAACTTGGATTTGGTCCCTTTGCACCTGAAATTTATCAGGCTCCATTCCCTTACATTTATCACAAACCCAGTTATTTATCTGAAGATGATTATGTCATTCAAATCATTGAAGAATTCAAGGATTTTTTTGTGGCAACCGTCGCCCCTGAAACAGTTGCTTGTCTCGTGATGGAACCCGTTCAAGGTGAGGGTGGTTTTATTATACCGCCGAAAAGGTTCGTTCAATTTGTGCACTCATTTTGTAAAGAGCATGGCATCGTTTTTGTAGCTGATGAAATTCAAACAGGGTTTGGCCGAACAGGAAAGTTGTTTGCTATGGAGCATTTTGGTGTTGTTCCTGACTTAATGACTGTTTCCAAGTCATTAGCTGCAGGATTACCATTGAGTGCTGTTGTCGGAAAAAAAGACATCTTAGATATTGCAAATCCAGGTGAACTAGGAGGTACATTTGCAGGTAACCCCGTTGCATGTGCTGCTGCGTTAGCTGTATTAGACGTGATAGAAAAAGAAAACTTACTCGAAAAATCAGAGATTCTTGGTCAAAACATAGAAACAAAACTGCTATCCCTCTCTAAACAACACGAATTCATGGGGGATATCCGTCGTCTCGGAGCGATGGTTGCAGTTGAAATTGTAAATAACCGAACGGATAAGTTACCAGATAAACAGAAAACCGCTGCCATCACAAAATATGCGAATGAAAATGGTCTCTTATTACTTTCTGCCGGTTTAAAAGGGAATGTCATTCGCTTTTTGGCACCGCTAGTTATCACAGATGATGAGTTAGCAAAAGGGCTGTCAATTCTAGAAAAAGCTTTTGAATAATCATAATGAAGGTAGTGATATCGAATGTCGACTCAATTTAAAGTATTAAATCCAGCTACAGGAGAACTAGTGGAAATTGTAAACTTGAACACAGAAGACGAAATCAAACAAGCTTTAAAGAATGGGCATAATGCATTTAAGAAATGGTCAAAAATTGATGCTCATACCCGGTCGAAATTGTTAAAAGATTGGTCACGTATTATCCAAGAAAACAAAGAAGACATCGCAGAAGTTATGACCCTAGAAAATGGAAAGCCTCTTAAAGAATCATTAGGCGAGGTCACCTATGCCACAACGTATATCGATTGGTATGCCGAAGAAGCTACTCGAATCTATGGTCGTACGATTCCCGCTTCTTCTGAAACGAAACGGATTGTAGTGAGTCATCAGCCTATCGGCCTTGTGGCAGCGATTACACCTTGGAACTTCCCTGCTGCGATGATGACGAGAAAGGCAGCACCAGCCTTAGCTGCAGGCTGTACCTTCATCGTTAAACCTGCAGAAGAAACGCCACTAACAACAATGAAATTAGTAGAACTAGCGCATGAAGTTGGGATTCCACACGATGCCATTCAATATGTCAACGGCAAAGGCCCTGACGTAGGAACTCTCTTCACGGACAGTGAGTATATACGCAAAATCACGTTCACAGGTTCTACTCCTATAGGAAAATTGTTAATGAGAAATAGTGCCGATACAGTCAAACATGTCACGATGGAGTTAGGAGGTCATGCTCCCTTGATTGTTGCAGAAGATGCTGACCTCGACTTTGCTGTAACGCAAACCATTCTTTCTAAGTTTCGAAATGCTGGCCAAACGTGTATTTGTGCAAATCGAGTCATCGTTCACGAGAACATTGTTGATGCTTTTTCGGAAAGACTAACAAAAGCAGTAAACAAATTAATAGTCGGTAATGGAATGGATAAGGATACGGATATTGGCCCTATCATCAACGAAAAAGGGTATCAAAAAATCTTCTCACAAGTTAACGATGCGATCGAGAAAGGTGCCAATGTCCTTATTGGTAATGAGTACAAAGCAAATATTGAACAAGGTTCCTTTTTTGTTTATCCAACCGTATTAAAAAATGTGAAAGAGAATATGACTATCATGCAAGAGGAAACCTTTGGTCCAATTATTCCTATCATAAGTTTCAAAAAAATTGAAGAGGCTGTAGAAATAGCCAACAGCACACCATTTGGTCTTGCAGCATATTTCTTTACAAATGATTATAGAGTAGGAACATATCTGCATGACCATTTGGATTTCGGGATTATTGGTTGGAATGATGGGGCTCCTTCCGGTGCCCATGTCCCCTTTGGAGGTATGAAAGAAAGCGGCCTCGGACGTGAAGGTGGATCAGAAGGCATCGAGCCTTATCTAGAAACGAAATATTTATCTATTGGTCATTTTGATCATTGATTTTTTATCGTAACTAGAAAGTTAAAAAGCACCTGTTCTCCATGAACTGTAACCTATAAAATGGACAGTTTATAAAAGAGACCTATGCAGCTAGTAAATGACTTCGGTATTGAGCCGGAAAAAATAGTTACTTCTGCAGAGTTCGTCGAAATAAATCCAATCCTAGACAATAAAAATCAAACAGAAGATGTAGCTGTTGCCTTAGTAACCTCTTTATTAGGCAAAAATCACTTTGATGACCTAAATTTATTATAATGAATGAATTTCTTAAAAATTTGTTTCATGTCCATCCAGCATGGCTTTTTGTCAGAGTTATGGGGTTCATGTTTGGTCAGAAGATACGGGTGCTTTATTGTTATTTGACCTTCTACCTTTATTGTTTACTGTTTTCTTATTTGCAGGATTATTTCTTCCTTTGCTATTAAATTTTGGTTTGTTGGAATTATTTGGATCGTTGCTAAATAAGATCACAAGACCTTTGTTTACTTTGCCGGGGAGGATCTTCCATAGATTGTTTAACTTCATGGATGGGAGACGGAACGATTGGGGTTTTATTAACGAGCAAACAATATGAAGAAGGTTTTTATACGAAAAGGGAAGCGGCAGTTATTGGTGCCCATGATAAGCGAGGGATATCAGCGTATAAGCTCTCAAAAGAAATTGAAGTCACCTATAAAACCGCTTTGCTTATGCTCCACAAGATTCGCTCACCGTTATCCGAAAACGAGATTCCGAGTACACACTTGCTGGCATTGTAGAACTCGACGACGCTTTCTTTGGCGCTCCTACTGAAGGCGGAAAACGTGGTCGTGGTACTGAAAAGACCAAGGTCATCGTTGGTTTATCTTTGAATAAGAAGGGACATCCCCTTTATCTGAAAATGGAAGTAACCCCTGACATCAAAGGTCAATCCCTCGTAGATTTTGCAGATAAACGTATTGTCCCGGGCGCAACAATAAGCAGTGATGCTTACCGTTCTTACAGAGCGTTAGCAGGCGCAGGATTCAAACATGAGTACCAGGTTTCTGACGCGAAAAAAACGCCTGACCATTTACATTGGCTTCATACGGTTCTTTCAAATGCCAAAGCCTTTATGGGTGGGACTTTCCACGGGTTGGATTCGAAACACCTTCAAGCTTATTTAGATGAATATTGCTATCGATTCAATCTACGTAAATTTGAAGGTTACGAAGGTGAGGCTTAATTTACAATGACAATATTAAGTAATCAAACATTAATTGACTCCTATGAAAAAGCTCTACAACTACAATTATCAAAAGAATTTATTGAATTATTACTTGAAGAACTCTACAAAAGAGAATTAATACACACATAAAATTAAATGCATTACAGAATCTCTCTCTAACACTTAAAATTTTCAGTGAAATCCCTTAATTTATTTCCTTAAAGTTCACACAATTAAAGGATTCTCCCCGTTTGTTCAATATGGTCTTTAGCCTAACAGTGTATAAGCTTAACTGCACATACAACTTTAATGTATTTAATCATACATTAAAGTTGATTATCATACTGCAAAAAACTACATAAGTTTTATGTAGTTTTTTTCATATTGAATTTCTCTAATTCAACTTCGCTCTCCATTAATTCCCACTATGCGAAAAAGGGATTCCGAGTACACACTTGCTGGCATTGTAGAACTCGACGACGCTTTCTTTGGTGCTCCTACTGAAGGCGGAAAACGTGGTCGTGGTACTGAAAAGACCAAGGTCGAATAAAAAGGGACACCCACTTTTTATCTAATAATGGAAGTAACTCCTG
>NZ_JBIMEV010000091.1:0-11106 GCF_051262595.1 Salipaludibacillus sp. CF4.18 | reverse complement strand
ACGGGCGCGATTGTTTGATAAACCCAAAAAGCCGGTTTCTTATAGGGACCGGCTTTTTGGGTTGAATATTCTAACGTAATAAATTCCGATATGTTAGAAGCACTCTATACTAAAAGGTGACAGTGATTTTTTAAACGTTTTAAAATTATTTTTAACCATATAAACGCAAATAGATGTGTTTTTAGACACGTCCTAAAAGCATACCTTTATAAACGATAATGATCATAAATTTATGGCTTATTTAAAAACAGAAAAATAGAAAAAGATTTTCACTCCTTCTCTCTTATACGTTAAACAAACATTTTTGACTGTACAGATGCAAAAGACTGTTAAATATAAAAAGGGTTGACAAATCATTCATATTGTTTATAATTAAATTATCTCGAATTAAGTATATATCAATTTGAGATAATAATATTTAAAAATATGTTTAATGAGGATAGTAATAGGGTCGAAAAGAGGTTATTGTAGAAATGTTGTTTAAGTAATATAATATTTTTTACCCCAATATGGTTAATTGGAGATATATCAACTAAGTGCATTAAAGAAAAATGCCAAAGATAGCAGGAAGGTGATTCTTATTAATCACTATTTAATAAAAGATAGTCATTTTTAGGAGTGTTCTCAATGGTTACCTTATATACATCCCCAAGCTGTACTTCTTGCCGAAAAGCAAAAGCTTGGTTGATAGAACATCAAATTGCTTTTACTGAAAGAAATATTTTCACTGACCCACTTTCGATCGATGAGATTAAAGAAATTCTACGATTAACAGAAGAAGGTACGAATGAAATAGTGTCTACAAGATTGAGAACTTTTAAGAAAATGAATGTACACCTGGAATCTCTTTCACTAGAAGAATTATATAATATTATTAGAGATGATCCCTCGTTACTACGAAGACCGACTATCTTTGATGAAAAAAGATTAAACGGTGGGTATAATGAAGATGATATTAGAAGATTCTTGCCACGTAAAGTTCGGACAATTAATCTTCAAAAGGCTTACAAAATGGTCATTAATTGATTATTTGGAGGTTGTCAACTTATGTGCTAGCGTATCTCAATAATAGGTGAGGATATAGTAATTACTTGGAAACTTTTAGAGACAGGTTGGAAAGTGTACTTGAACCCTTAGCAATTTCTTTTACAGATACACCTGGGTATCCTGTTATGTAGACATCTTACATCCAGTTAATTAATTTAAGCCAATTTTACATTGCTTACTGATATAACGACTATTTACTCCTTACAAATCATGCTTAAAACTTCTTGACACTAAGAAATAGGTTATTATACGATTATATCGAATTCGAGATAGTTGAAGAGGAATGAGAAGAATGGAATTTGAAAAGAAACTACAAATTGAAGAGGATTTGTCTTTAAAATTATTTATTGTTTTAACCCGTGCATTACAGTCAATAAAAAAGCGTGTTGAAGAAGACATAAAAAGTTTTGGACTAAATCCAACTGAGTTTGCAGTTCTTGAGTTACTTTATAGCAAGGGAGATCAACCAATCCAAAAAATCAGCGATAAAGTTTTGATTGCAAGCAGTAGTATTACGTATGTAATTGATAAGTTAGAAAAGAAAAATTTAATAGAGAGAAAACCTTGTCCAAAAGACCGCCGTATCACATATGCTGCTATAACATCTGAAGGTACTGAATTAATGAAGGAGATTTTTCCAAAACATAGAGACGCGATTCAAGAGATATGTGATGGATTAGATTTTAATGAAAAAGAGAACTTGATTCAACAGTTGAAAAAGTTAGGATATCATGCCCAAGGTGTAGATGTATAATTTTTTTAAATATTTATCTCGAATTAGTAATATATCATTTCGTGCCATATATAATATACAGGTGTAATAATTAAGTATGTACGTATAAAAGGTGTTTGCTGGAATTTAAGCGTTTAAGCGAAGTCATACTATATTTATTAAATAAAGGGAGTGTAAAAAATGAGTAAAAAAACAATGGGCATTCACCATATCACAGCAATTGTAGGTCATCCACAGGAGAATGTAGATTTTTATGCGGGTATTTTAGGGTTGCGTTTAGTTAAAAAAACTGTAAATTTTGATGATCCAGGTACTTATCACTTGTATTTCGGCGATCAAGGAGGAAAACCAGGAACAATTATCACGTTTTTTCCCTGGGGTGATGCAAATCAAGGAAAAATTGGTGACGGTCAAGTTGGGGTCACTTCATATGTTGTTCCAAAAGGGGCGCTGGAATTTTGGGAAAAAAGATTAGAAAAGTTCAAAGTTCCTTTCACAAAAACGGAACGGTTTGAAGAACAATATTTGAAATTTGATGACCCACATGGACTTCATGTGGAAATAGTAGAGAGAGCAGAAGGTGGAATGAATAGATGGAGTTTTGGTGAAATCACACCTGATGTAGCAATTAAAGGCTTTGGTGGAGCAACTCTATTATCAAAACAGCCAAACAAAACGGCTGAATTGTTGGAGAAAGTAATGGGGCTTGAGAAAATCGGAAAAGAAGGGGATTTTGTTCGTTTCCGTTCTTCTAGTGATATAGGAAATGTCATTGATTTAAAATTAACAACCATCGGCAGAGGACAAATGGGTGTAGGTACAGTACACCATATTGCTTGGCGAGCTACTGATGACCAAGATCAACTGGAATGGAAAAAGTATGTTGAAAGTTTTGGATATGGTGTCACACCTGTTCAGGACCGAAATTATTTTAATGCTATTTACTTTAGAGAGCATGGGGAAATACTATTTGAAATTGCAACAGATCCCCCAGGATTTGCTCACGATGAATCCCAAGAGACGATGGGAGAAAAATTGTTGTTGCCTGAACAGTATGAACATCATAGAGAAAAAATTGAAAAGATCGTTTTTCCATTTAAAGTCAAAGAATTAGATTAACTTTTGCGAAAGGATGAATTCAATGCTATCAATTGACCCATCTACTCAAACTGAAAGAGAAAATTATAAGTTTTTAATTGGAAGTATTATTCCAAGACCGATCGCTTTCGTTACGACGATCTCGAGTGCTGGGGTGTTGAACGGTGCCCCTTTTAGCTACTTTAATATAGCTTCATCCAATCCTCCGATGATTTCTTTATCTATACAACGTCCAGAGGGGAGACAGAAGGATACAACGAGAAATATTATTGATTCAAAGGAATTCGTTGTCCATATAGTGGACGAAGAAAATGTAGCAAAAGTAAATCAAACTGCGGCAAATCTTCCACCGAATCAAAGTGAAATTGAACTGGCGGGACTTACTCCGGTAGATAGTACCAAGATTTCTGTGCCAGGCATTAAGGAAACGAAAATTAGAATGGAATGTTTGTTAGAGCATCATTTAGAATTAGGTGGATTAGATACCCCTGGATGTGATTTTATTATTGGAAGAGTCGTTCAATTTCATATTGAAAATGATTTATATGAGCATGGAAGAGTAGATCCAAGGGGACTAGCAGCCGTTAGCCGATTAGCTGGAACGAATTATGCGAAAATTGGTGAAATGTTTTCTATTGATCGTCCTAATTAGATCTGAAACAAACAGGAAAGGAGGAGAATTAAGTGCAAAAGACAGTGGGGATTCACCATATTACTGCGATGGTTAATGATGCTCAACGAAATGTTGACTTTTATGCAGGAGTACTCGGTTTAAGGCTTGTCAAAAAAACAATTAATTTTGACCGTCCAGAAGTGTATCATCTTTATTTTGGCAATGAGTCGGGTCAACCAGGAACAGTGATAACATTTTTTCCATGGGCTAATCAGTTAAAAGGACGAATAGGAACAGGACAGGTCGGATCGACTAGTTACATCATTCCAAAGGATTCTCTTGAGTCGTGGAAGGATCGCTTGAAAAAATTTCGTGTTAAATATATTTCATCTGTCCGTTTTGGAGAGAAGTATTTACAATTCCAAGATCCAGATGGTCTTGAAATAGAATTAACAGAAAGAAATCAAGGACCAATCAATAATTGGAACATTGGTGACATGTCATCTGATTTTTCGATTAGGGGGTTCAGTGAAGCTACGTTAATTTCCGCACAACCTCACAAAACGGCAGATGTCCTTGAAAATGTATTAGGGTTCGATTTTGCAGGGCAGGAGGAGTCCTTTATAAGGTTTACATCTGAAGCATTGATAGGAAATAACATTGATATTAAACTAACTCCATCTGTTCGTGGGTTGATGGGGGCAGGAACAGTTCATCATATAGCCTTTAGAGCAAAGGATGAAGAGGATCTGCTTAAATGGCGATCACTTCTTCAGGATAGGGGATATTATCCGACAGAAATACTTGATCGGAAATACTTTAAAGCCCTTTATTTTCATGAACCAGGAGGGGTTCTCTTCGAAATAGCAACGGATCCCCCAGGCTTTACTGTAGATGAACCAAAGAACACTATAGGAGAAAAACTGATGTTACCATCTTGGTTAGAATCAAAACGACACGAATTAGAAGAGACCTTACCACCTATTGAGGTCCGTACATTGAAAGGGGATAAATGATGAAACACGTATTTAATCAAGGAAAAGATACAACAAAACCAACGCTATTATTGCTTCATGGAACAGGAGGAAATGAATTAGACCTATTACCTCTTGCGGGAAAAATTGATGATGAAGCTTCTGTATTAAGTGTAAGAGGGAACGTTTTAGAAAATGGGATGCCTCGATTTTTTTGAAGGTTAGCTGAGGGCGTATTTGATGAAGAAGACCTTATTTTTCGGACGAAAGAATTGAATAAGTTTCTTGATGAAGCAGCAGAAAAGTACAATTTTGATCGAAACAATATTATTGCAATTGGTTACTCTAATGGAGCGAATATTGCAGCAAGTTTATTGTTTCACTATGAAAATGCCGTAAAGTGTGCAATCCTTCATCATCCAATGGTACCGAGAAGAGGTATCGAAATTACGGGTAGGAAAGGTTAAGTCGATAATTAGGGTTAATAATAAACTAACAAAATTAAATAAACTTACAAAAATATAGCTATTTACCTTGAGTTAGTAATAAACTTTATGATAGTATATGAATTAGAAATAATATATAAACATTTGGAGGGGAATTAATTTGATGGATAACAAACATGAAATTGGCACATTATTATTACGAGTTGTGTTAGGGATTGTATTTTTAGCTCATGGGTCTGATAAGTTTCTAGGTGGGATTGAGAATACAGCAGGTTGGTTTGATAGTATTGGTATACCTAGTTTTCTCGCTTACGTTGTTGCAACAATTGAACTGGTCGGAGGCATCGCATTAATATTAGGTATAGGAACTCGAATTGTTTCCGCATTATTCGCACTTATATTAATTGGAGCCATTATTACAGTGCAATTAGCAGTAGGCTTCATAGGTGGATATGCTTACGATCTTGTATTACTTATCGTATCTGTTCACTTGTTATTAAGTGGAAGCAAGTTATTATCTCTTGGTCAACTTTTCTTTAGAGGTCAAGAAAGCAATAGTTCATTTTCAAAGTCAGCTTAATAATCTCGAATGGAATAAAAGCAGAATTGAGATTTGTAATAAAATATCCTAACAAAGGTAAAAAGAAGATAACATTGAATCACTTATTTTCAATGGAGGTGATTCTTATTAGAGTAAGTAGATAAGAAATCAAAGAAAAGTAGGTGTATTGTTGTGGGATTATTAGAAAAACTATTTGGAAATACAAAGGAGACGAATAACATGTCAAATGTTAAATTAGCAGTTATCTATTACAGTTCAACAGGAACAAACTATCAATTAGCAAAGTGGGCTGAATCTGGTGGTAAAGCAGCAGGTGCAGAAGTTAAAGTATTAAAAGCGCCTGAACTTGCTCCGCAAGAAGCAATTGATTCAAATCCAGCTTGGAAAGCCCATGTGGAAGAAACGAAAGATGTTCCAGAAGCAACACTAGATGACCTTGAATGGGCAGATGCAATCATCTTCAGTGTACCGACAAGATTTGGTAACATGCCGGCACAAATGAAACAATTCATCGATACAACTGGTGGTCTCTGGTTTAATGGCAAACTTGCAAACAAGGCAGTAAGTGCGATGTCTTCTGCAAGCAACGCTCATGGCGGACAGGAAGCAACGATTCTTGCCTTATATAACACAATGCATCATTGGGGTTCGATCATCGCTTCTCCTGGTTACACAGATCCAGTTCAATTTGCTTCAGGTGGTAACCCATACGGAGTAAGTGTAACTGTAGGTCAAGACGGTAATATGCAAGAAGATGTAGAAGAATCTGCAAAATACCAAGCAAAGCGTACAGTACAGGTAGCAGAGTGGATTAAAAAAGGCAATCAATAATAGATAGAGAGCCAATCAATATTTATTGATTGGCTTTTTCTAATTGAAAGGATGGACTTGAATGGCTATTCATAGTGGAGTCGTATCAGAATTAGGCGAAGATACACTTGAACTAATTTGGAATAATATCAATACCTAATGATGCGATATTTACACTTGGACAGGACGATGCGGTTTATAATACAAATCCAAGCTGTAATACTCAGCTGGACGAAGAGACAATTAAACAATTTAAAAATTTATTTAAACGGGTAGGACTAGTCTAAGAGTTTTTAGAAGAGTGTTAATTACTTACTTTTATTAGCTACTTATAATTACGACCACATACTTACTCACTTGTACACAAATTTGTAATTTCTTGCTTTATGTTTTCTAATAGAAAACATAATTACATATTAACAACAAAATCGTTGACAATCTACAACGGAATTTGTTATCTTATAAACGACGGATATCCATATTAGGAAACGAAGTTATGTTTTCAATTTTTCACGCAAGAGTTATTCATATGCAGCTAGTCGTTGCAAGGTATTTGAAACAAGTGGGATCTTGAACCTCTTTTCATATATAATTCTTTAACTCCAGCAGCAAATATCGCAGTGTCACATATGGAAACGTGCACTTCGTCCCAATTTTCTATCCTAGTGGTGCAGCTGATGATGAACGAAATGCAACATACACCAAAGTTATCGATACGGAAACATAAGCCACAGTATATGGCAGTTTGGCTAAATTTTATTAAAGACAATTTGGAGGCGATTAAATGGATTCAAGACAACAGCTAGACCCTTATAGTCCTATTTACGATTTAAGATCTCGTGGAGTCTTCTTGGTATCAACCACTGATGGTAAACGTGCTCATTTTCATTTTGGATGTTGGTCAACGCAATGCTCTCATGAACCCCCTAGGATGTTAACTTGCTTTCCGAAGGAATTTGAAGGTACTGAGATTGTAAAGCGATCTGGAGTATGGTCTTTAAGTATGGTTGCTGCAGATCAAGAGATATTTACGGATCATTTTTTCTCCGGTGATCAAACGATTGAGGCTATTGGAAAAGATAAGTTCATTTATGCAGAAAGTGGTTCCCCAATATTAAAGGATGCAGTTGCTTATTTTGATTGTAAGGTTTCATCCCTAATTGACAATGGAGATTTTTTAATTGCAATTGGTGATATCGTACAAGGTGAAGCGTTACATCCTGACAAAAAAACACTAAATGTTGAATATATAGCCGATGAAAACAGGAAGCATTTCCGGAAGGGTCCGATTACTCTCCCGTTCAAAGGATTTGATTTATAGGCATTTACCATGCTGGACAGAGAAAAAGGCTGTTAAGAAAGGTCTCTCAACAGCCTGACTTTCATTCTATTGCATAGAGGCGTCTTGATATTTGTTGAAAATTTGGTTTAATCCTTCTTCTTTAACGTTTAAAAAGACGTTAACAAAAAATAAGATAACACTTATTACAAGGATGATAGGGAAAATTTGCAAAAGAATCATTAACGACTCATTTCCAACTAAAACAAAAGCTAATCCTAACATAAATAATGGCAAGGAAATATTAAAAAGCCAAAAATGAAGTTTTGCTAAAAGAGTTTCACCAGCTTTCGGGAATAATACATATACTACTCCGAATAACCCCATTGAAGCCCAACCAACTAAGTTTATGTGGGCGTGTGCTCCCGCTAAACTGTGATCTTGGATAATTTCCATAACAAGCTCCAAAACTATCCCCACTAAGAAATATAATGTAGCAATTTTAAGAAAAAGAATACCTATTTTCATTTTACACACGACCTCCCATATTTCAAAATTTTCCAACAATTACAGTCTACAGGAAATAGTCACCTAATATAAGTATTATTTGTAAATTTGTTAATCTATTATAGAAGTAAGGTGTATAAAACACTTAGTAGTGAGGATTATGTTAATACTAAAAAACGCTACAATCTTATTTTTATTAATTGCAGCGTTTTGAATTGTTAAACTATATTACGCAGAGATTTCTTCGATAGAGCGTTTATTCCCTTTATAAATAAAATAAAGAGCAATCATCATGAATAGTAATGCAAAATAACGTTTCATATCTAAATTTATTACTAAACTATTGAACCAGCCGAAATGGTCAATCACAATGCCGATTACAAGCTGACCAATGATAACGGTAATATTGGTTGCAATGACTCCAATTTTAGGAACAGCGGCGATAATAAAAAGTAAAAACAACACGCCTAAAAATACTGCACTTAATTGCCATTTAGGTACTTCCAGGATGGCAAGCACATTTCCTTGACCAAAGAAAAGAACTAAAATGGCTAGAAACAATGTTCCACTTAGAAAAGTTAACAGTGTAGTTTCGATTGTTCCTGCTTTTCGACTGAATGTACCATTTATAGCTGATTGTGCGCTTAATGTGATACCACCTAAAAAGGTAAATAGAATCATTAATATACTCATTTGTAGACCTCCTAGTAAACTAAAATAAGTGCTATAATCATTGAAATAACAGCTAATACTTTTTCTTTGTTGATTCTAAATTTCTTACTTCCAAGCCAACCATAATGTTCAATTACCATACTCATTACTAATTGGCCAATAATGACAGCAACCATAGTTATTCCGACACCAACGAATGGAACACTGATGACAATAGATGTTAAATAAACAACTCCCAAGACACCACCAAGTAGTGTCCACTTAGGTGCTTTAACGGCATAGGAAAGTTTACCTTTTCCAAAGAATAGCCAAAGTAATCCGAGAATTATTGAACCCACAAAAAAGTTATAAAAACTAGTCTCCAACTTTCCTATCGTTTTCCCTAATTCACCATAAATAGCTCCTTCAAAACTAAGAGCTGCCCCTGCTAATAACGCTAATATATATGAGATGTAACGCATTAAATGAATCCCCCTGAGTTCTTTATTTTCAAATATCTAGAATAATCGATATATCGTTTTATAAAAAACAGAAATCAACCAACTCAGATTTCTGTTCTAAGATATTCGGCAACCTGACGAATGAATTCTTCGTTTCTTCGATAGTACGTCCACTGGCCATAACGGACAGATTCAAGAAGACCAGCTTTCTGCATCATATTTAAGTAGTGAGATACCGTAGATTGAGAAGCTTGGGATTTTTCTTGAATGTCTCCTACACATACTCCCCCTTTATAACTTACCTCCTTTGGCAGGTGAGCTCCTTGTTTAGGAAAATGCTTCTCTGGATCCTTCAGCCACTGTAAAATGTTAAGTCGAGTTTTGTTTGATAACGCCTTGAATACATCGATTAGATCCATAGTTCATATTATATATCGTTATTTTTCGATATGTCAATTAGATAGATATGTTAGCTTTCTTCAAAAGAAGGCTACAGTGATTAACTAGTTGGAAATAGAAGAGAAAAATAGAATTAAGTAGGCATAAAAAGAAATCGGTTAATTTTATGCTAAAATAAGATAATGATAGTATAGAGTTTTTAAGAAAAATTAAAGCAATGTTTCAGTGATTTCATCAATGACATTGCACCTATATTTGCTGAAATATAATATCGGACACTGATACTAGGGGTTTTGTATATGTATTCACACTCAATATTTTTTTTCTTTCTAGAAAACATGGCATTAATTATTGCTTTGATGTTTCTAGGGTTAAAATTAAAAGAATTTATTCTACAAAAAATCGATAATCCTCTTCGTTACATGTGGTTAAGTGCACTTTTTATAGGATTTTTATCGTTTTCGATTATGTTTCATCCATTATTACTTGAGGGAATGCGACTGGATTTAAGGGAAGTACCTTTATTTTTTATTTCTTATTTAGGGGGGTGGAAATTAGGGGTTTTATCTGCTATCTTACCCGGCATTTTTCGTTTTTCTCTTGGAGGACCTACTTTAATAGAAGGAATCGTCCAAGGTATTTTACTTCCAGTTTTGATAGGAGCTTTATTTCATAATAAAAAGGTGTTAAATCATCCATACACTATTATTAACATCAAACATATGATTATAGGCTTTATAGTATTTGAAGTAATTAAAACTGGATTAATGCTTTGGACAACACCAATAACTTTTTCGATAACCATTGCAATGTTCTTCTTTGCAACTGTCGCTATACTGGGAATTGGACTAATGTTAAATGATTTTAACCGAAACGCTATGTCAAGAAAAGAACTAGAGTTTTTGTCAAATTATGATTCAATGACCCATTTGCCGAATATACGATACTTCAAAAATGAAGTACATAAGCTTATTTCTCATAAAGTGCCGATTTCTATTTGTATGTTTGATGTCGATTATTTCAAGCATTATAATGATACGAATGGACATCCAGCAGGTGATGAAGTACTGAGAATCATTGGACAATTACTAAAAGAAAGTGTTGAAAAAGGAGACATGATCGCACGATACGGAGGAGAAGAATTTATTATTTGTTATTCCAATGTGACTTCGGCAGAGGATGTAACTGCTACTGCAGAGACTTTTAGGAAGAAAGTCGAAGAATACATTTTTGAAAATGAAGAAACTCAACCAAATGTGGATGTAACGATTTCAATTGGAGTTACCATTCCTTCACAAAATAAAACATTAGATGAACTTATTGGACAAGCTGACAAGGCATTATATCAATCAAAACAAAAAGGCAGAAACCAAGTTACCATTTTTAAATCCTCAATGTAATATCTGGTACTGGCGTAACGAAGAGTGGATTTAATAACAGCGGTGAGGTCAGAGAATTTCCTCTCCTTATTTTTACCACATATATGTTATCAACGACATATTTTTGCTTTAGCAAAAGAATATGTC
>NZ_JBIMEV010000090.1:0-11214 GCF_051262595.1 Salipaludibacillus sp. CF4.18 | reverse complement strand
AGGTATTACTGAAATAAAAAGTCCTAGGACAACGATAAGAGAGGCATTTGCATATGGTTTGATTGAAGACGGGGAACAATGGATTGATATGATGGTAGATCGGAATAAAACCTCTCATCTTTATGATGAAGAAGAGGCTAAACTAATATATGAAAAAGTAAAAAATAATTATAGTTACCTTTTGTCCAACTTGAGTAACAAGTTAGAAGATGAAATCAAAAAAATTAAGTGATAATTTATTTTAGAGAAACTACGAAATAATGAAATAACAGAAAAAGAAACTGTATCAGCAGTTTGAAAATATTTGAATACTTTCACCCAAAAGGTTCTTTCCTTTTGGGTTTTGAGAGGTATATTCTAGTAAATGTTCCAGCGATTACTAATCGTGTACATAATAAGAATATAAAAAAACTGAGAAAACATTTAACCTAAAGAAAGATAAAAAGAAGACCAAGGAGCAAATTTAGAGGCTGCTGAACAAAACGCTCTATAATTAGTTTTTAAATGAAATTCGAGTTCTTCTTAATTTCCACGACACTTTGTGCATTTAAAGGGATTTTTTTAATTTTTTTAATAGCACTAACTGGTGGGGGAATGATTTTTAACTTAATGTTAAAAGTTGGATTTCAAAGGGAAAGACCAGGGAAATGAGCTACATTGAGGTATTCGGATATTCATTCGAGTTAGCTTCATACAGCTTTTCAAGTGGACATACGATGCGAACTATTCTTCTGTTTTCATTTTTTATCTTTTTAATTTATTTATATCTGAGGAATGTTACGTTAAGATTATTTTTGTACTTCATATGTATCGTTATTTTGCTTTAAGTGGGGTTTTTATAGGGGCACACTTTCCTTGCTTGATCTAAATATAAGTTAGTCACCACTTCCATTTCTTGCATTGCGGAGTTTGCTCGTTCACTTGCATTTTCCTCAATGGAACCTTTCAAAACGAAAAACATGCTAGTAGAAACTTGTATGTATAACAATAATAAGAGCTGTGAAAGACACGACTAATTTTGTATTAATTTTTCGAAACATATTATTCCTCCTGTGTGAATGAATTTCATAATTATTAACCCTTACACACCAAGGGTTTCAAGACACAAAAAAGGAAGTACCTCCCCAAGTCCTGTATAATGGTAGTTAACGACAACAACCAAAAAGACTGGAGGAGTACTCCCTATGGCCATTATACGACAAACGAGCTTATTTAGCATTCAAGACTTAGATGATATGGAACCTACCGACCGATATGATGCGATCATTTTGGTCATTGATCTTCATCGTATTTATAGGAACGTCGGTAAAACGTCTCTCCTTGGTGCACCGGAAGAATTAAATCTTCCGGCCATGATTATTTCTTGTTTCGTTCCATTTGTGGAAGGTATCCATACCATTAAAAATCTCGTGAAACGGCTGAATGACGATCTTGCTTTTAAACGGAATTGCGGGTTCTTAGTTTCAGACGCCACTCCTTCTGAAGCATCCTATTCTCGACTTCTAACGAAACTAAGTGAATCGAATGTTCTAGAAGAAGTCCAAGAAAAAGTCATTCTTCAAGCGATGCTAGAAGGCTTTATCACCGATGACACGGTTGCGATTGATTCGACCCACTTTAAAGCTCGTGACCAAGCGCCACCAAAAGAAGAAACTCCAAAAGTAGACCCTAAAAAACGAGGTCGCAAGTCGAAAGAAGAGCGTGAAAAATGGCTCAGAGAAAAGACAGAAATTGAAGCGAATAAACCTCTATATGAAAAAAAGATAGAAGATCAATTGGACGTTCTATTAGACGAATTGCGTGCTGACGTTCCTCAAGACCCAAAATGGGGTGTGAAAAACAGCGAAGGTAAAAATGTCTTCTGGTATGGTTATAAAGGGCATTTAGCCGTTGGGACATCAAGCCATTATATCTTACAGTCCCTCCTTTCCTCAGGGAATTTAAACGATGGAAAAGCAGCCATTCCGTTATTAAAGGGCATCGATGAGCGTTTATCCGATCTCTCTTTGACCTATCAAACGATGGATGCAGGCTATGATTATGATGCCATTTACGAGCAGGTACACCGTATGGGACAACAATCTATCATTGCCTATAACAAGCGAAATGAAGGAGAAACATTAGGTTTTGATAAACATTTTTCACCCACGTTGTTTTCGAGAGCATTCCTATCGTTATGATAGTTTCGACGCCAAATATGAAACCTTAAAATATACAAAACCAAAAGAATGTAAAGACTGTCCACTAGCTAATGGCATTTGTCAAAAGGTATATAAGATAAAAATCACAATAGACCTCCTAAAATATACAGCACCAGCACGAGGATCAAACGTGTGGAAGACCATTTTCAAGCGCCGTTCTGCAGTAGAACGTGTGAACGGATATCTAAAAGAATATTTTCAACTGAACAACGTTCGTCATCGCACGGGTAAACGCGCAAAAGTTCACTTTGACATAATCACGCTTATTTATAATGCTTCAAAATTAGCCGGCGATCGTATAAATGCTAGGTTTAATCATCACCAACAAGTCGCTTAATAGAAATTTTTAAAATTGACTTTTAACTTTCTGGACGTTTTTGCATTTTTAAAAAAGCAATTATGAAATTGATTCATGTAACTGTATAGACATTCTAACAATATAAACTTTGTAACATGTATCCATCTAAACTATTACTTACCCACTCCAGGTTTTACTTCATCGGGAATAGGACACATATATGTTTCATCTTCTAATGTGGCTTTAAAATCCTCTTTAACATTTATTAGAAGTTGCCCATCTTGTAATATTTCAACAGTAGTTGCTGCCATTACCTTACCAGCTTGCCACATTCCCTTATGACCAATCGATGACCCTACTTGAGCAACAGCCTGCCATGTGTGAAGTGAGGTGCCATTTGCAACACATGTAGTTAGGCATTGCGCAGTAGGAGTTACCCAGCTGACATCAGCTACATCGGTTGAGCCGGTCATTTGTTTTTGAAACTCTTGCGATATAAAGACTTCGGTAAGTTCCTTATCAGCTAAACCTTTGCCCCGCACATCATTCTTTTCTGCTTCAGATAGTGTTTCACGAATGTCCCTAGCAAATTTCTTTTCTTCTTCGCTGAACTCCGCGCAACCCAATCGTTTAAAGTTTTCCTCCATTATACGATCTAGCGTAGCGTTCTGAATAATGTTGGAAGTTCCACTATCAAACACAAAATCAACTTCTGTTTCCGTCATAAGTGCGGCACCCTCTGCTATTTTACGGACCCTTTGAAAAATCTCATCCACTTGAGGTACTTTTGGTGCTCGAATCAAATACAATACTTCTGCCTCGGATTGGACCACATTTGGAGAAAATCCCCCCGTATTTGTCACCGCATAATGAATTCTCGCATCTTGAATGATGTGTTCGCGCAAGTAATTTACACCAACATTCATTAACTCAACTGCATCCAAAGCACTTCTTCCAAGGTGAGGAGCTGCTGCAGCATGAGCTGCCCGCCCCTTAAACTTAAAGTATACTTGATAGGTTGCTAGAGCATTCATCACAGCGATTCCGTTAACAGGTGCGGGGTGCCATGTTAAGGCAAAATCCACATCGGCAAACACACCGTCTCGCACCATGAACGTTTTTCCGTCCCCACTCTCTTCTGCTGGACATCCATAATACCTTACAGTACCGGGTAAATGATGTTTCTCCATATATTCTTTTACCGCCACTGCAGCAGCAAATGAGCCAGTACCTAATAAATTATGACCACACCCATGTCCGTTTGCTCCTTGGACGATAGGACTTTTAACTGAAACCCCTTTTTGTTGACTCAGTCCAGCAAGCGCATCGTACTCACCTAGAATGGCCACAACAGGCTTCCCGCTACCGTAACTCCCGACAAAAGCTGTATCCATCCCGGATATACCTTTCTTAACTTTAAATCCTTGTTCTTCTAACCGTTTACATAAAAGTTCTGCAGAACGATTTTCCTCAAAACTTGTTTCAGCATAATCCCATATATTATTACTTACGTCAATAAACAAATCACGTTTATTCTCGATCATTTCATCCACTTGTTTTATGTAATCCATCGAATCACTCCATCCATTAGATTTCCTTTCGTGGACAAACTTACGATCATCTAATGAATAACAATAGAAGATCGGAGTTTATCCAATTAATATTTTGTGAATTAGGCTGTCCAAATAAACAGATGAGCAATCATAACAAATATGCCGCCCAATACGAACTGGATTAAAAATAGTGGCCAAAGAAATTTCACCCATTTTACATACGATATCCCAGCCATCGCTAATCCTGCCAGAAGAATGCCAGCTGTTGGTGCAATAATATTTGTTAGGCCATCTCCCAATTGAAAGGCTAGTACAGCAGTTTGTCGGTTAACACCTAATAAATCAGCTAAAGGAGTCATAATCGGCATTGTTAACGCCGCTTGTCCACTTCCAGAACCAACTAATAGATTCATAATACATTGGGTGATATACATGCCAATAACGGCAAAATCATTTGGTAATTTAGATACTACGCTTGTAATTCCATATAAAATAGTATCAATCGTGCTACTGTCTTGAGCTATAACAACTGCACCATAAGCAAATCCAACAACTAGTGCTCCTACTACTAACTCTTCACAACCTTTAACAAATGTCTTGGCAATTTCATTTACACCCATTTTTGCAATTATCCCCATGGCAATACACATAATTAAAAACACGGAAGAGATTTGCACAATGTACCAGCCAAAATGATATACACCTATTGACAATGTAATCAAGGTAGCAACTAAAACCCCAAGTATAATCAATTGTCTTGTAGATAGAGATTGTTGACGAATCTGTTCTAAATTAATCTCTCTTTTTTGATCTTCTTGATAAACTAGGCTTTTGGTTGGGGTGTCTTTAACTTTTTTAGCGTAAAGCATTACATACGCTATACTGACGACTACAAAAATAAACCAAAAAACCATTCTTACTCCCATACCAGAAAATAATGGTAATTCTGCTATCCCCTGTGCCACACCCACTGTAAACGGATTCATAAAGCCGGTCGTAAAACCTGCCATTACCCCAACAAAAACAATTGCTGTTGCAACCATAGAATCAAAACCTATTGCAATAACAAGAGGTATCAAGATTAAAATAAAAGGCAATGTTTCTTCAAACATTCCTACTGCTCCTCCCAATATCGCAAAAAAGACCATGATTACTGGGATCAAATACATTTCTTTTCCAACAAGTTTTGTTGAGATCTTTCCAAAAGCTCCTTCAATAGCGTTAGTACCACGCAGAATATTGAATGCCCCACCTACAATAAAAATGAAGAAAATAATCGATCCTCCTTCGACCATTCCCCTATGGATAACCTCAAATATACCAATAAAGTCATTCGGATTAGATTCCACTGTTTGGTAGGTATCATTAACAACAATTGTTTGCCCTTTTTCGTTTGTTGTCCTTTCATATTCACCCGCAGGAATAATATAAGTACTGATAGCCATGATAATGATTACAGCAAATAAAATAACAAAAGCATGTGGTGATTCCATTTTTTTCTGTTGTTTCGTTACTTTGTGATTTAGCTCCTCTTCCTTTTTAAATTCATGCATTGACCTTTTCTCCTTTGTATTTTATTATGTTTTTCCAAAAATCAAAAAGAATATGACATTATCAACCTTCATTGAAAACGCATACAGTACTTTATTCAATTATCTTTCTAAACTGCAACAGTTAATCGTGTTGGTAAACACTAACGCTACTTTTAACATTAGAACTTTAAATGATTTTCGTTAAAAGTGGGTAAAAAAATAGGTGATTTCAATTATCAATGTTTGGCATGAACTACTATTGATTCACATAAATCACTCCTATCTTTTAAAGATAACTTTTACCGAATTTCACACAAAGTATATATGAGTTTTCTGAATGTTTACCGTTGTTAGAATGTAACAAAAAAACTGTCATTCGTCAATCTTAATTATTAGATTTTTTTGACAATAAGATTACTATCCAATCACTTTTAACCATAAAACCTAACTTTTCATCATGTTCTTGAAAAGTTTAGGTTTGATTAAAAGAATAGAATACGAAAATTCCAGCCCCCACAGCTATTGCATTATCTCCTGAAGTGACTTTACTAATTCTCACTTGCCCTCTCTTATCTAAGTGTTTGTTTAACGATTCAACTACTTTTTCATAATAATTTGGATATTCATTAATAAGGGGTCCGTCTAAAATAACGAACTCAGTATCAAGTAAATTGACAATATTTGCAACCCCCACACCAAGGCAAAAAGCAGATTTTAAGACGTTATCTTTTGTTATTACATTTTCTTGTTTCAAAAACTGAATAATATCATCAATTGGAGCCTCTTCCAGATTTCTATCCCCTCCATGTTCGGTAGAGTATTTTCCCTTGACTTCTTTCATGACTGAGTAGGGTGACGTATATGAAATAAGGCATCCTCTTTTTCCACAAGAACATTGTCGTCCATTTATATCAATAACCATATGATCATATATACTAGTATTTTCCGTTTTAGATCTTATCAGTTCCCCGTTTGTGATAACTCCACATCCTATTACTCTACTACTAATACAATAAAGAATATTTTCAACTTGCGGTGAAACGTTTTTAAACTTAGCAAGTACAGCAGCATCTGATGCATTTTCTAAAATAATTCTGACCGGAAATTCCTTTTTCAGAGTTTCAACAATATGGACATTCTCCCATCCAGGAGCAAAGGGGGATTCTTTTAGTACAATAATTCCTTTCGTCCTATCCAACATCCCAACCGCTCCGATTCCGATCCCTAGTAACTGATCAAAAGCAATTTGATACTTCTCCAGAAAAGATTGAATAGTTTCTTTTATCTTTAAGATAGAAATATGCGGTGTATGCAAAGCTGTAACAAGAAATTCTTCTTTTTCAATTACATTGTAAAGTAGATCAACTAAAACAATTTTTATTGTAAAACGGATAATTTGTATACCAACCATATAACTACACGTTGATTTAATATGATAAAGAATAGGGGGCCTTCCACCAGTAGAAGGTCCTCTACCACATTCAAGAATATAGTCTTTTTTCAATAATTCATCAATTTTGTCTGTTAATGTAGCTGGTTTTAATTTCATTTTTTCTAATAATTCTGCCTTTGAAATTGGTCCAAATTGTTGAATTAATAGATAGATTTCTTTTAAGATACGATTATTAGGAGTTCTATCTCCTATAAACTCTTTAAACATATCATCCCTCCACAGCAATCCAACTCAACTACTAAAGAATTATAATTAAATTTTATTTTTTAAAAAAAGCCTTAATATAATTCTAAATCCTACATCAATATACTAACCTTGTCATTATTTTAACCAAAATAGCTCAAAATAAGAAAAAACGGCCAAACCCGCCCGGTCCTTTTTTGGCTAGAGCTTATCCGATATGTTGTACTCCATTCCATGTACCCCTTTATAATACTCAGGGTACATCTCTCCACCACACTTTTCACATGCAAACATAGGTGGAACACTTGGATCTCCCGGATCCATTTCATCGAAATCACGAACGATTGAATATGGAATGTCTTCCTTCTCATAACACATCAAACAAACAAAGCTGACGTGTTTCGGGTTCATACCTACATTCTTCTTTTTTCTTTTCATTTTTCGGTGCTTCGATACCGGTGAGATAAGCGTAAGCGTCAAATAATCCACCTTCTAATGAGATCGGGATTATTTTATACTTTATTTAGATTGATTTGGCACCTTGCAAAAGTCAGGTAAGTCTGCGGACCAAGGTAATACCCTGTCGATTTCAGAATCAGCTAGTTCTTCTATATTTGGAAGGATTCGAAAAGATACGTTAAATAGCGAAACGGATTCAAGTCTTTTTCTTTAGCGGTTTCGATCATACTATAAATGATGGCACTAGATCGAGCTCTCCTGGATGTATTACTAAACTTCCAATTTTTTCAATTATGTTCTTACGCACATAATTCCACCAATCACGAAAGGTTTTATGCTTCGTTCCGCCCGATTATTATCTACCTCTAATCTTCCATCCTTCAAGAATGTTTTGAGCTGGTCCATCTGATTTATACAATAGACGACAGCCTTACCTAAGGCACTTTTCGGTAATACTTTTGGTCTTGTGGCTCGAATCCATGCTGAAAAAGCATCCAGCAAAAGTTGCGCTCATCTAGACGTTCTTTATACACCTCATCAAAGGATAGATCGGTCTTTGAGCTCACGCTCTATATCAAAAATCTGGTTACAGAAATCCAATCCTTTCTGAGAAAGGGTTAAAGACGCGCATGGGCCCAACAGCCGGATAGGTGAACTTGAGGACCCAATTTGTTATAGCCTGGGATACCCATCATCATACAACTGAAGAATTGGAAGAGCGTGTGATCTCGCTTGAAAACAAGAATGCGGAGCTGACGGTCCAACTTAAATGGTATGAAGAACAATTCCGTCTTAGTCAGCAACGTCAATTCGGCTCTTCGAGCGAGAAAACCCCGGTGGTTAGTTCGGTTGAATTCTTCATACATAACTCTTTCGACAAACTCGGACTCATTCCTTTTTTTTATTGACATTTTATATCACTTTTTCTGCCTGTACTTTAGGGTGGGCACTCCTTTGATTGATCGGTAAGCCATCTTAACTGTCGATAGCTGATGGGCATAGGAGACTTTCGGTCTTCTTCCGGCCATGCAAAACGTCCTTCCTCCAACCTTCGGTAATGTAACCAGAAACCGTTGTGCTCCCATTTAAGAATTTTCAACTTATCACGTTTCCGATTACAAAAAACAAAAATAGAAGGAGAGAAAGGATCCAGATCGAACCCTTCTTGAACAATCGCCGCCAACCCATCAATGGATTTACGTAGATCTGTTATACCTTTAGCAAGATAGACATTTTCGACCTTTTGATCATTGATCATGAGGTTTTCAACACCTTGATGACATCTCGCAATATTGCTTCATGAAAATGAGCAGAAACATCCACCTTGACCCCCATGAACATCTATTGTGACGCCGCTTGTTTGAGCTTCATTTCTATTTTCTGCCTGTACTGAAACCGGTAACCACTTCGAAGATGATGATGTGACTTCAGAAGCTTCTCTTTTAAATTTCTTGAGCCAGTACTTGACTTGATGTTCCGTGATACCATCTTGTGTTTTAACCCATTTCGCAACACTTAACCGGCTAGCTTTAAATATCATTATTCGCTCTTCCCACAGTCGCCTGGTTTCTAATCGATCCATACGCGCGACACTCCTTTGAAATTAAATGCTAAGGAAATTATGGCAGAGCTTCTGTTTGTTTAGAAGGTGTAAAAGATTTGACGCTTACTTAAATAAAAAGGGAAATAATCCAGATACTTTTGAAGAACCACAAAGTTTCTCTTATCCAATCCGTTGCACACGTCCGTTAAATACATTTGACCAATAGCCATTTTCCATACTTTCAAAATTAACCCCTGTACTTGATTGTGCACCAATAAATTTTCCATCACCGGCATAGAACCTACATGACCATCTCGCTTATACGTATCGAAAAAAAACAAATCACCTGGTTGTATATCACTAACTGAAACACTTTGCCCCATATGTTTTAATGTGTCTGTTGTTACAGATTGTAACTCTCCTAGTTCTACACCAACTTCCTCAAAAGCCCAATGCACGAAACTAGAACAATCAAATATGCCTTCTTCTTGATCGTCTCTGTTTCTTCCTGCACCAAAAACATAGGTTGATTCTCCAATCCACTGTGTTCCCACTTGCACCAACTCACCGACTTTCCCACTCGGAAGATTATCAAAATCGATAGTCACATATCCGTCTACATAACTATCTGCCAAATCTAATACATCATCTACATACCAATCAGCACGATTATAAGCAAAAACGGCTCCTTCGACATCTCCATTTGTTGCACCATTAGCAGCGAGATAATGAGCTGCTGAAAAGACGGCATCTTCTATATCCCAAGGGTCCGCCCCACCATTACCAGTAGCATCTACACCATACCCTCCATATCTTTCAATTTCGTCTGTATCGATTTTTACACTGTCGGGGATGTTCCCACCCTGTCCATGTACAAGGCATAAAGTAGAGTAAGAACCCGCCGCCTTTTCATGTTCCCATGATAGGTTTCCAAGAACTCCTCCCCAAACCGTACGTACACCTCTCGACGTATACGGCTCTCCACTCATCAATCTAGCTTTCCATTGTGCAAGTTGAGGTGGCATTCTTTACAGAGTGCCATGGTTTTGCGGTTGCGTTCAATCATCCGCTTTTCCCATCTCTTCTTGCCTTTAAGGTCTTTTAGCTTTTTAACATGGTGTATTTCTAGTGGCAGGTTTTTCTTACCACACCACTCACATTGTTTCGCTAGTAGCCTCTTTTATCAGACCAGTTTTGTTATAGATGATGCTTTTTCCCGAAGGGATAGTGTTTATATTTTCTTCTTTAGAGACATATGATTGTTTCTTGAAGCCGTCTCTTGTAAAAGAAAGAAACCTTTTGCTGTTTCGTACCTTACAGCAAAATGACCGTCAATGCTGAATTTGTTTATTATCTATTTAACGCTAGATTTATATTTATTAGCGAACGTCTTATACATACTATATTCCATGATGTGTTTAAAGCTATCAAGTTTATAGACATTGTTTGCTAATCTGTAATAATGATATAAACCTCTTATTTCAGCGTTGTATGTTGATAATATCTCTAAATCGTCATTTTGAAGCAGATGCGCTCGGTGTGTTGACTTCCATTTGTTTGTGGCAGAGTCTATTTTCAACGCTTTATATTCAATCAGTTTGTTTCTCCAAACCTCATGTGGGAGTAAAAGTTCGCAACTCATTGTTCGGGTACGTTGCTTGTGTCCATTGGCTGTTGTTTTGGTCGTAAGGTTATCATGGCTAATTTTCACATCATACCCCAAGAATCTTGCCCTGTTCTTTGAATGAGTGATGAGTGTTTTTTCTTGAGATAGTTCTATCTTCAATTCATCCTTTAGGAACTGGGTTAAATCCTCTTTTATTCTCCTGCACTCCCCTTTATTCCCGATTACTCCGGTTAGGAGGCAAGTAGACCACTGGAACCTCCCCAGTAGTCTCTCTCAGAACCGGACGTGAACCTCTCAGCTCATCCGGCTCCCATTATTCAGCCGTAGGTTTGATACCTATATCCCAATGTTTGAAGAGTTTAGGA
>NZ_JBIMEV010000089.1:0-11778 GCF_051262595.1 Salipaludibacillus sp. CF4.18 | reverse complement strand
ATTCTATTCCTAATTTCTAATAAAAAAGATCAACCTAGAAAGTTAGGTTGATCCCATAAGAGTTCAGTTAAATTAATTTTTAAAACAAACTAGTACTATGCCCTGCAGTTGCACTTGCTGTAGGGTCGATATAAACTTTTGCTTTATTGATAGCTGTTGGTGCTTCTCCAAAACCGGAGGCAATTAACTTTGCTTTACCTTCATATGTGGCAATATCTCCGCAAGCGTAAATACCTTCTATGTTTGTTTCCATACTAGTATTGACCATAATAGCATTCTTTTTCAGTTCAAGACCCCACTCTTTAATAGGACCAAGATTGGAAACAAAACCATAATTAACAATGAGCGTATCAATGTCTATTTTATGAGTAGCTTCTCCTTTTGTTTCTTTTAACGTAACAGCTGTAATCTTATCTCCGTCATGATCAAGAGATTCGATCATATAAGGTGTACTAACGTTGATTTTCTCTGAGCCTCTAAGTTGTTCAACGCTATGCTCATGTGCACGGAACTTATCTCTACGGTGAACGATGGTGATTTCTTTCGCAATATCTTCTAACATCAGTGTCCAATCCACAGCAGAATCACCACCTCCTGCTAAAACAACTCGGTCACCGGCAAATTGGTTTAAATCGTTGACAAAGTAATGAAGATTTTTACCTTCAAACTGCTCGGCACCTTCAACCTCAAGTCGTCGGGGTTTAAATGCGCCAACTCCGGCTGTAATAATGATGGTCTTAGAGTAATGCTCTTCCTTATCCGTAGTTAATTTAAAAACATTATCATCACCCTTTTCTAGTTTTGCAACTGACTGTTCCAAGACTATCGTAGGGTTAAACTGCATGGCTTGCTCTGTTAAATTGTCCACCAGTTCCTGAGCGCGAATTTTTGGGAAACCAGCTATATCATAAACATATTTTTCGGGATACAGTGCGGATAATTGCCCTCCCAATTGCGGCATTGCTTCAATAACTTTTACTTTTGCTTGTCGCAGTCCACCGTAGAAGGCAGTAAATAATCCAACAGGACCACCTCCGATAATGGTAATATCAAATATTTCTTTTTCTTCAGCCAAGACTTACACCTCCATCAAAATTCTTTTGTTATTCACATATGTATTATAGACATTATTGTTATAACTTTCAATTTATCGGAAGGATCCTATTTTAACTCTAATGAAAGAAATTTTAATTATATGATAAGTTTTCATGTTAAAATGAAGGAGTATCTGGAAATAATGTAAGGTTTTCTACTAAAAAATCAACAGTATTATTAAAAAGTTCGAAAAATAGTTGAAAAATAGTAAGATAACCCATATGATAATAGAGGATTAAAAACATATTCTCAATACTTATATGATTTACCTTAGGACTTATATGATTGATCCTTCCTAATTTGTCCCTTACATTTTTTATGGATTTGTACGTGAACTATATCACAAACATATTTTTGTTGATGGTAATAAAACACACGCTTGACATGTAAACTTATTGGGAAAAATGGAGAATAAGAATCAAGAATCAGAATGATTGGAGTGAGTATTATGAATAAAAAGCCGAAAATAGTTATATTAGGTGCGGGCTACGGTGGAATTATGACAGCCTCTCGTTTGATCAAGTCAAATACCCAGCAGGATGCAGAAATTACATTAGTGAACAAGCATAATTATCACTATCAGACTACGTGGTTGCATGAACCGGCAGCGGGTACACTTCATCACGATAAAACAAGAATGGAAATCAGCAGTGTGATTGATCTGAAAAAGATTAATTTTATTAAGGACTCTGTGGTAGAAATCAAAAAAGACGAAAAGAAAGTAATTCTAGAAAATGGCGAAGTTGATTACGACTATTTAGTTATAGGATTAGGATCTGAGCCAGAAACCTTTGGTATTCCAGGTGTAAACGAAAATTCGTTTGCCATAAGAAGCGTAAACTCTGTTCGATTACTTCGTGAACACATTGAATACATGTTTGCTAGCTATAATAAGGAAGATGAAAAACATGAAGACATACTTACGTTTGTAGTTGCAGGAGCAGGTTTTACCGGGATAGAATTTGTCGGAGAGCTTTCAGAGCGTGTACCAGAGCTTTGTGAAGAATATGATATTGATCCTAAAAAAGTAAAGATTTATTCCGTGGAAGCTGCACCAACTGCTTTACCTGGTTTTGATGAGGAACTTGTTGAATATGCAATGAATGTTCTTGAAAGCCGTGGAGTTGAGTTTAAAATCAATACACCTATTAAAGAAGTTCAAGACGGAAAAGTACTTCTTAATGACGGAGAGGAAATCAAGTCACAAACCATCGTTTGGACTACTGGGATCCGAGGAAGTTCTATTATTGAAGATTCAGGGTTTGAAACGATGCGTGGCCGAGTAAAAGTGGAGAAAGACTTAAGAGCTCCAGGTTATGATAATGTATTTATTATTGGAGACTGTGCATTGATCATTAATGAAGAGATTAATCGTCCATATCCTCCTACCGCTCAAATAGCAATCCAACAAGCTTATACCTGTTCTAAGAATCTAAAAGATTTAATCAGTGGAAAAGAAGAGCTTGATGTGTTCAAACCGGAAATTCAAGGAACGGTGGCTTCTCTTGGTGGTAAGGAAGCGATTGGTCTAGTAGGAGACCGTAAGCTATACGGAGGTTCTGCATCTGCAATGAAGAAGATAATTGATAATAAGTATCTGTTTCAATTAGGTGGAGTACCATTGGTGTTGAAAAAAGGAAAGTTTAATTTCTTTTAAATCGAATATAGAGAAAGGGACTGAGAAAGGTGATTTTTCCTTTTTCAGTCCCTTTCTTTTTAAAGAAATACGAAAATCAAAATTAACAGCTTTTTTACGCTGTTTACGCCGCTAATAACAAGCGGAATAATTTGACGCTTCAGTAATATAAAACTTTAATGGATTACATAGATAATTCACAGTATTTCAAGGAAAACACACTAATACAGAAGATGGGAGGTTATTTTACCACTTGATTTGTAGGATGTTTTTTGATATATTATCAGAAACTTCAGTTAATTGGTGATTAATTAAACATCGGAAGGTGACTAAAATGGCATTAGATGATAAGAAACTAAATGAAAATGATTGCGAATACTGTACAGGTAAAGGTTATAATCAATTATTATTAGGTGGTTCGGAAACTTGCGCAGGGTGTCTGGGGTCAGGAAAAAAGCAACAATCGGCTTAATGAAAAAGAGAAAATAAATGAGCAAAGGATACACTCACTTCTAGTTCTGCTGACTAGGAGTTTTTTTGCTGTTATTTCAAAGAAACAATAATTGATTTTCTCCCCGATATTAAGTAAACTAAAGTTTGACCTAATGGGGGTGGAACAAGTAATGTTGAATTTACCACAATTTATAATTGCAGTATTATTATATTTTATTTTGTTTTTTGGAATTGGTTTTATTTTGAATATGCTTCTTCGTTCAACTTGGACGATGGCTATCATTTATCCGATTGTTATTTTCTTTATGGTTGATGACTCAGGAATCTTTAGCTACTTTACAAATGCAGGAGAATCTTTCGCATTATTAGGCGATGGTTTATTATCATTAACTGCAATTGATATTATTATATTAACTGCTGGTATGATCGGAGCTATATTATCAGGTCTTGCAATTAAAATGCTTCGTAAAAGAGGATATCAAATGTTTTAAGTGAATTGGCATGTCAATTAGTTAACTATGACTATTGGCATGCCTTTTATTTTGGCTTTTTTCAGATGAATATTGAATACTCTTCTCATGTTAGGGCAACCTTGATTGATGAGAGGAGTGTCCAAAGATGAATGTATTTCAGAGAACATTAAAAATGATCGCATTATTTGGATTATTTATTGGAGCGCTATTATCGACATACATCGGTATTACAAATGTAAGTCTTCTGCAATTAAAAGAATCTGTATCAGATATAGCAGTTATGAAGGATGCAACGCAAAAAGAAGAAGTTGAGGAATTACCTAGTGACACAACCAAGTCAGATGTTAATAACAATGACATGGTAACAGTTATGTCAGAAGCCGGCTATCCAAAAAAAGAAGTGATTGCAACCGGGTATACAGCTGATATCGAATCAACAGGGAAATCCGAAGAACACCCTGAATATGGAATAACGTTTTCAGGCGTGAAGGTAAAGCGTGATCTTTATTCCACTGTTGCTGCGGATCCAGAAGTGTTTCCGATAGGTACTATACTGTTCATACCAGGGTACGGTTACGGAGTAGTAGCGGATACTGGGTCAGCTATTCAAGGAAATACATTGGATTTGTATTATGAGACGGTGGAAGATGTATATAATCTATGGGGGAAAAAATCAGTAGAGGTATTTGTTATAGAAGAAGGGGCCGGGCTACTGACTGATGACACGTTAGAGGATTTAAATGAAGCGGAGGAAGTACAGGGATTTAGAGAATTGTATCCAGGAGAAAAAAACTCATAAAAAAATGCTGGTAATATAGCCAGCATTTTTTTAGTATAGGATTGCATGAGCAGAGAGAGCAATAATGATACCAAGTAATCCACCGAAAAAAACTTCTATCGGTTGATGACCTAACAGTTCTTTTAGTTCCTTGCGTTTCTCCTGCTCTTTTTTTTCAGGCCAATTTTTCATTTCTAAGACAATTTTATTGTAATCAGTTACGAGTCGGTTAACGACAGTCGCTTGTTCCCCAGCATGGCGACGAACACCAGTGGCATCAAACATAACGATAATCCCAAAGATAGCCGAAAGTGCAAAGAATGTAGAATCTAGACCGTACTCCAAGGCAATTGCAGTAGATAGAGCAGTTACAGCTCCAGAGTGTGAACTAGGCATCCCCCCCGTACTAGTAAATAATGTCCAATCAAATTTTCTAGATGCAATAAATTGGAGAGGTATTTTGATAAATTGAGCAAATACAATTGTGAAAAGTGCAATCCATAAAGGGAAGTTTGTTAATATCTCCATAAAGTATTTATTTCCTTTCTAGACAATGCTTCAAATTTACGACACATATTAAAAAACAATAATTTTAATTATAACATATGAAGCTCTAAAGCTTGTTCTGTAACATCGTTATTTCAAATATACTTTTCCCTTTCCAAGACTTCTTTAAACGAAGAGAAAGATGGAATAGACCTGGACTTATTATCATATTTAAAACCTAAAAAAATCAAAAAAGTCGTTTAATTGTTAAGAAACAGGGTAATTAGTAGTGAACCACAGACTTTGAGTATATTGCTAGTATTGACAGCTGAGGAGAGGATATAGCCATTGTAAACACGTTACTGACGATAAGGATATTATTTCCTGAATAATAAGAGAATTTGTGCCTGTATAAGTTTTGTGGTTATTATTGATTTGTTTTATGATATTTAATAGGCGAATAAACGAAAAAAATAATTTTCATTTTCCGAAAAAAATATTATATCACCAATTCATTCTAGTCTTCAGACAGTTGTTACATAATTTAAGATATCTCAAGATAGTAAAAAGAAGGGGGGATATACCATTGGAAAGCACGCAAACAAAAGAACCGAAAAAGAAAGCGCAAAATAAAGTATTTAAAGTGCTAGACGCCTCGCTTCATACAGCAGAGAAATTTATCCTTAGTTGGTCCATCATTGTTATTTCGGTCATGACTTGTGGAAATGTTTTGACTAGGATAATTACAGGTTCTAGTTGGCACTTTGCAGCTGAAATTAGTCGATTGGCTGTAATAGTAGCTACCTTTTTGGGAATTAGTTATGCTGCAAGGAAGGGAAGACACATAAGTATGTCTGCCTTTTTTGATTTATCTCCAAAACCTGTTAAAAAGTTTTTAGCTATCTTTAACCCTTTAGTTACTGCAATAGTCTTAATCACCATCGGTTACTTTGGAACAATTTACACATACGGGATCTACGAGACAGGTCGTACTACAGCAGCCCTTGAATTCCCTTTTTGGTTAATGGTAGTAGCTATTCCATTAGGTTGTTTTATCGGCGCTATTCAATTTTTACGCAATATGTGGATGAATATAGTTAATAAAGAAATTTATATTGCAGAGGATAAAAAGGACTATGACGAACAATAAAACATTTGGATTGTCAGTGGGAACTGTCTATATGTAATAAACAAAATAGATAAGAATTTTCGAAAAAATAGGACGGTGGAGGAATCGACGATGATTTGGACATTACTGGGCATTATGGTTATTTTACTCCTAATGGGTTTTCCGATGATGATTCCTATGATTGCAGGACCTTTAGTTATTATTTTATTTTTCATGGATAACTTAGATCCGACGATTATGATTCAACAGATGGTTGAGGGAATATCATCATATGTATTAATTGCTGTTCCACTATTTATATTTGCCGCCGATATCATGACGTCTGGAAGAACTTCGAACAAATTGCTAGATTTTATTGGAGCGTTTATTGGGCATCTTCGTGGAGGATATGCGATAACAACGGCAGCAGCCTGTACGCTTTTTGGATCTATTTCAGGTTCAACGCAAGCAACTGTAGTAGCGATTGGGACACCAATGCGTCAGCGATTATTAAAGGTAGGATATAAGGATTCAAGTGCTATTGCCTTAATTATCAATGCAAGTGATATTGCACTTTTAATTCCGCCGAGTATAGGAATGATCATTTACGCATTAGTTTCAGACGCTTCTGTAGGTGACTTATTTATCGCTGGTATAGGTCCAGGCGTATTAATTTTTCTCTTTTTTGCAACGTATTCTTATATTCATGCAAGAATATATAATATCCCTCTGGGGCCTAAAATGCCTTGGAAAGAAAGAGGCAATGTCACATTAAAAGCACTTTTACCATTAGGTTTTCCAATTATTATTATTGGTGGTATTTACACAGGTCAGTTTACACCGACAGAAGCAGCAGGAGTTTCTGTATTATATGCATTAATACTTGAAGTGTTAATTTACAAGACGATTAAATTTAAAGAAATTCCTGGAATAGCATTGTCTTCTGGTATCGTTACTTCTGCGGTATTTGTACTCGTAGCAGGCGGTCAAGCCTTTTCTTGGATCATCTCTTTCTTAAGAATTCCAAGAATGTTAAATGATGCTGTCATGGGTCCCGATCCTTCAGCATTATATGTATTACTTATCGTATCTATCTTTTTCTTCATTGGATGTATGTTCGTAGATCCAATTGTGGTGATATTAATATTAACTCCAATTTTTGCTCCAGTTGCTACTGCAGCAGGAATTGATCCAATACATTTAGGGGTAGTCATCGTATTCCAAGCGGCTTTGGGCTCAGCAACGCCACCGTTTGGGGTTGATATATTTACAGCAAGTTCGGTGTTTAATAAATCCTATTTGGATGTCATACGCGGAACACCGCCGTACATTGTAATGTTATTAATTGTTTCAGTTTTAGTAGTTGTTTTTGAGGATATCTCACTTTTCTTACTGAATATGTTTTAATAGTAGGGTTAAAGAGTGAAGATATTTTTAAAATAAAATTTTATGGGGGTATTCACATTATGTTAAAGAAAAAAGGTTTATTAGCTAGCATGTTGTCTTTTGGATTAGTTCTTGCTGCTTGTGGCGGTAATGACGAAACGGAGAATAATGGCGGTACAAATGAAGCGGCAAATGAAGGGACGAACAATGGCGAGGCTGTTGAAAATAACGGTGGAAACGAAGAGGCTGTTGAAGTTGAAGCGCAAGAATGGCGCTTTGTAACAGAAGAAACAGAAGGGCAAGTCCAAAATGTATATGCTGAAGAGTTTGCTGAATTAGTCAGTGAAAAATCTGGTGGACAGATTTCAATCGATGTATATGGTTTTGGGGAATTAGGTAGTGAAGTAGACCAAGTTGAACAATTATCAACCGGTGTTGTTGAATTTGCAATTATTTCTCCAGGTTTCACAGGTACACTCGTACCTGAGGGAAATATTTTTGCCCTTCAATTCTTGTTTGATGATGATCAGGAACTGAATCAGCAGGTAATGAATGAAAGTGAAGCTATTAATGATCATTTAGCTGGTAAATATGTTGAACAAGGTATTATGCCATTAGCTTTCTGGACAGAGGGTGCTATGCAGTGGACTGGAAGCAGTGCACTACAATCTCCTGATGACTTTGATGGTTTCCAAATGAGAACACAGGAATCACCGTTAATTCTTGAGTCTTATGAAGCATATGATGCTAATCCAACAGCAATGAGCTGGGGAGAACTTTATACTGGACTTCAGCAAGGTGCTGTAGAAGGTCAAGAAAACCCACTTTTCTTTATTGAAGATGCAAACTTTCATGAAGTACAAGACCACTTGACGATTTCAAATCACAATATGTATGTAACGATGACAACTGTAAATCCTGATTTCTATGATGGATTAGATGACGCAACAAAAACAATTGTTGATGAGTCTATTGAGGAAATGAAATCTCGATCTTTTGAAATTCAAGCTGAGCAAAATGATGCTGCTTTAGGTTTAATTGAAGAAGCAACAGATACTCCTACAGAAGTATATGAGCTTTCTGAAGAAGAGCGAGATGCATTCCGTGAACTAGCTGTACCAGTTCGTGATTCCTATCGTGATGAAAGTGAAGACGCTGGAATGATTCTAGATATGCTTCAAGATGAGATTGAAGCGGCACAGGGTAACTAATAAGTAATTTTAAAAAGCTAGAGGGCTATCCTCTAGCTTTTTTTTGTCGTAATTGAACCAAAGAAGTACAGTATTAAAAAATTTTTTGCTTTATTTTAGTGAGAATTGGATTGACAATCCCATTGAAGAAGTGATAAATTAGTCTAGGTTTTTCACGTTACCGATTTATCACAATAAAGGATTTTCAGAGGGGTTTTGTTACAATGAATGCTGTAGTATTGGCTGTTCTCGTCATGATTATATTAAGTTTAGCAAGGATACACGTCGTTATAGCTCTGATTGGAGGGGCAATAGTTGGTGGTATTGTTGCCGGATTTTCTGTTACAGAAACGTTGGAAATTTTTACGGGAGGTTTAGGTGCAAATGCAAGTATTGCTCTCAGTTATGCAATGCTAGGAGCTTTTGCAGTAGCTATAAACTTCACTGGATTACCAAACCTTATGGTAAAAGGGGCAATTCGTCTTGTTGGTAAAAATGGGGAAACCAGAAGAAAAACGATGACGAAAGTAATTCTCTTGTTTATCGTTGCGATTGTCGCTTGTTTTTCTCAGAATCTAGTTCCAGTTCATATTGCTTTTATCCCAATATTAGTACCTCCACTTCTATTAATCTTTAATGAACTCGCTCTTGATAGAAGAGCGGTCGCTACTGCTTTAACTTTTGGATTAAAAGCACCATATATATTAATTCCAGCTGGATATGGATTCATATTCCATGAGATTTTGGTTACGAACATGGAAGAAAGCGGAATGAGTGTTGAAATGGGTATGGTCCCTCAAGCTTTGGCTTTGCCAGTATTAGGGATGCTGATCGGATTATTATTTGCAATCTTTGTTAGTTACCGAAAAGAAAGACATTATGACAATAAAGAAATAGTCGAAGAGTCAGTGACTCCGGGGGACAAAAATTATACAACGACAGGAATAGTTATTTCTATCATATCTATTGTTGTCGTTTTAATTGCACAAGTAGTGACAGATTCAATGATTTTCGGTGCACTTTCAGGTTTAATTATCTTATACTGTTATTTTGGGGTTTTACATTTCAGAAAAGAATTTACATTGAATCAAACAGATCAGTTAATGACTAGTGGTATGAAGATGCTTGCTTTCATAGGTTTCGTTATGATTGCAGCGGGCGGATTTGCCGAGGTTATTAGAGAAACTGGCCACGTGGAATCTCTCGTTACATCAACGTCGGATTGGATAGGTGGTAATCACGGATTAGCGGCAATAATCATGCTCATTATCGGTCTATTTATTACAATGGGTATTGGTTCATCTTTTGCAACCATTCCAATTATTACAGCTATATTTGTACCGTTAGCTGTTGCGATAGGAATGTCGCCTATGGCAACTATTGCTCTCATTGGAACTGCCGGAGCACTTGGTGACGCTGGATCCCCGGCTTCTGATAGTACTTTGGGTCCTACAGCTGGTTTGAATGCTGACGGACAGCATAATCACATTTGGGATACATGTGTTCCAACTTTCCTTCATTTTAATATTCCTCTCATTATATTTGGTTGGTTATCTGCAATTATTTTATAACTACTATTGAGGATGTTCGCATACATTATAATAGAAGATAATAGTATTCAAGCATAAGTGAAAATAGTAAAAGCTGTCTTAAGGTGATTGGCATCTCTAGGCAGCTTTTTTACTAGGTAAGTATAGAACGGTGTTTTTGAGGAGAATATGGTATTTTTTAGTCCTGCAATTTCCTTTTCGACCTGAGTACTCGAATGCGCTCTAGGAGGACCCTTTCCGTTGGGAATGCTTCAGCTAGTTGCTTCTTTTCCAGGACGAGCCTATCCCTCGCATCATCGAAGAATTCAATAAATGATATCAAAGACAATATTCAAAAAAAGTGCTGTTCCTATATGAGGAATAGCACCTTTTAAAAATCACTTAAAAATAATGACGTATTTTAAAGGATTGGAGTAAAATTATGAAGCAACTGTTTTTTTGGGACTGGATTTGTTTATAGCCTTGAGAAGCTTCGGGGCCAAGGTTGCTGCAAACCCTACTAATACAAAATCTTTTAGAAAAAATGGTACCATGCTTACTGCAATAGGGATGAACTGTACATCGGTTAGCCCTAAAATAAAATGACCATGTAAATATAAATAAGGAACGCCTATTAAATAATTAAGGATAAGACCAACATAACTTGAAAGATAAAAAGTGAATAATGATGGTTGTTGATTCAACTCAATGATTAAACCTACTATATAAGCAAGCGCTATAAAAGAAAGCAAAAAACCGAAAGTAGGAGAAGTTACAGTGTGAAAACCTCCTACGAAACCTGCGAAAACAGGAACTCCAATTAGGCCTAACATCAAATATCCTGTCATAGCAAAAGCTGCTAACCTTTTTCCAAGTAAGATACCTGCTAAAATTGCGACAACAGTTTGAAAAGTTAAGGGGACAGTGCCGATAGTAATAATTGCTGTTAAGTTCGCTCCTATTGCCATTAGAGCTATAAATATAGCTCCTTTTGTAAGATCTGTTGCAGTAAACTTTTTATTTTTCATGGAACTAACCTCTCTCTCTATTGTTAACCTTTTAATATTACCGGTTAACAATAGAATACTTGCACTAAGAGTGTAAAGTCAATATAAATTCATAATTTTAATAACCAGCATATAATGAATTGGTTGTTACAGTTGTTTTTCCAGTTATTTGATCCAATAAATTGTGTGTATGGGATCAACTCTTTTCTTCTGGCATACTAAAATAATGCGAGATGAATAGGTTGTTCAGTTCGTAGTAAAAGGAAGAAAGGTATATTATATCTTTCAATTTAATAAAAGGTATTGACGAGACAAATAAACGTCTTTATAATAGGTCAAGTCGCCAAAATAATATTAAAAAGGTGTTGCGCAGAAGCAACTATCCTGATATAATATTAATTGTTGTCGCAATTTGATTCGACGTAATTAAAACATATTATACATTTTGAAAATAGGTATTGACATCATATTTGAAATAATGTTATGATATGAAAGTCGCCAAAAACGACTGACACAATTTATATTTGATTCAGTGAAAAACTAGATTTCATTAATAAGTGGAATTGAGTTATTGAATCAGATATTTTAGATGACCTTTGAAAACTAAACAAAAAGCCAAGCAAAGTGGGATATTTTA
>NZ_JBIMEV010000088.1:0-12510 GCF_051262595.1 Salipaludibacillus sp. CF4.18 | reverse complement strand
TTGAAGATCCTTTTTATATTAAAATGAAGCAGAGAACCGTCCCTTGCCTCATACGTTGAATTTCACATTAATTTAATTTTTAAGCCAATAAATTTACTTTTCTATAATTTCATACTTTATATTATCATACTTTGCGGGGATCCTTGTTGGCCAGTTGAATAAGCCAAGTGCTTAAGAAAGGGTATAGCACCAATTAAATTATATGAATTGTTTGATTGATGCTGTACCTTTTCGCTAGCAACTACACTAAAAATAAGAGCAATTCCTGAGATGGGATTTGCTTTTTATTATATACTGGAGAATTCGTCGTATCGTTACTAAGCTGATGAGCTTTTTTCTATATGTGATCAATGAGACCAAGGGTTAAAAAGTCTTTTTTCGTACCCTAACCACTTTTGGTATTTTATGAATTTGGACCCTATAATACCAATATAACTTAAAAGATTCAATAAATAAAACCAATCCCAATAGAGTGTACTCTATTGGGACTATGTCTTTTAGTTAATCCGAAATGAATAGTAAACCTATTACTAACATCCTTTTTGTAGAATATACAAAGAATTAGGTTTTAAGACAATCAGTAATAGAACATAAACATATAAATAAAATTAGCTTAAATAGCCTCTCCTCTCGGCATAAAACAGACGATTATTGAGTAATTGTAAGAATTTTACTGGGAATGACTCTTTTTATTGGCGGTTGGTGTTATTTTCATAGCTCTTTCAAAGATAGGCATGACAAATAAACCTTAGCTATTTAATTTCTAAAAAATGATAAAAGTTAATTAAGCCGTATGATCGTAAAATCGTTCTTCGAGATCTAACGTATTGCCTCGATGGCTATACCAAGCATCGATGTGTTGACACATCATGATACCGTATGTTCTGATGTACCACATTTTTGTTGAGCGATGTCGACCCGATTCCAAGTGATAGTCAACTTTTTCCCGTTTATTTGATCGCTCAACGGATGTGCGACGATTAACTCTTCCTGTTCAGGAGTGCGATTATCTTTCTCTTCAAAAGATCCGCTCTCCGAGTGTTGACGAACCCACTTGTCAAAGGCAGATGGCGTTAGCTCATATTCTTTGAGAATCTCACTTCTGGGTTTTCCAGCTCCATGAAGCTGGACTATTTGTTCTTTAAATTCTTTTGAAAAGCTTCTTCTCACTCGTTTGGTCATGTTTGATTCTCCTAGGTTTTTATTTGATCCAAGTCTAATTGACCTTAACCAAATTGTCCAATCAAGTGTAACCTATTCATCTTGGCAAAAACTCGTGCTTGATCAGAAGAAGTGGTTTCCTCGTAATGATCAAGCTGAAGAGCTGATAAATGATTTATATCAAAGATATCCGGGCGGTTTCTATGTCGACGCTGAGACAAAAATGAAATATGCGAAAGGGGCCGCAAAATATATTGGGCGTTACTTAGCGAGACCAGAGGAAGATGAGTATCGAATCACATCTTATGACGGACAAACCGTTAGATTTTGGTATGAAGACCATCGTACGGGGACAACGAAAAGATGTGGCATGGCCTGTTTATAAAATACAGGAGAATGACTATTTTTATACGATTATTAAACTAAAATAGGTGCTGTAGAAGTGTACTATAATGCATTCTAGGAATATCATCCGATATTTTCTTGAAAGTAAATCTTCATGGAAACCAGGTTAGATTGATCGTCCCAATAGAGTAAACCCTACCGATACGCTATGAAGCTATTGATATACTTGGGTTACGAATGTTTCACATACATGTATCAAAAATGGTGGGCGGATTTAGTAATGAATTGATTTTATGCAAGGGTCTCTTAGATCACCTATTTTCTGTTCACAAATAGACCCTAGTGGATGGCATATAAAACTAGGGAATGATACCTTTAAAAACATAATAGAAGGAAAAGGATATGCTCATTTTGTTGTGACTTGAAATATTTACAGTGGGATGAAACTGTAAATATTTCAAGTTCTGTTTTGTTTAGAGCAAACGACTTAAATAATAAAAAATCAAACCAAAAAGGGTGCAAATCACTATATGATTTGCACCCTTTTTCTTGAATTTTAACACGATGAATGGTAACTAATCCTACAAGAACATTAACTAATATAAGAATATCAGAATACCAAAAGGTATTAATAAGCTGTAAACTACCCCATTTTGAACATAGAAGGTAACCATAAAGTAAGTGCCGGCACATAAGTAAGAAGTGCCAGTACTACGAAAGAGACTATTAGGAAAGGCCATATGGCCTTTGTTAAAGCGCCCAAGGATACATCCGCAATAGAAGAAGCAACATAAAGTCCTGCGCCAACCGGAGGAGTCAATAACCCAATTGTTAAGTTTATACAAATTATTACACCGAAGTGAATTGGATCAATTCCATAGTTTAATAACAGTGGAGCAAAAATCGGAACAAGTATAATCAAAGCTGCTATTCCATCCATAAACATTCCTAATATTAGAAGAAAAATATTTACAAGCAGAAGAAATACTAAGGGATTATCTGTAAATAGTACCATCCATTCCGCAATATTTTGTGGAACCAACTCAAACGAAAGCATCCACCCGAATAAGTTTGCCATTGCAATTAAAAGTGTAATAATTGCAGTAGTAGTCGCTGTGTTTACCATGATGCTTGGTACCTTACTCAAATCAAGTTCTTTATAAAAAAAGAATCCAACTATCAACGCCACTATACATGCAATTGCTGCGGACTCAGTAGCCGTGAACACACCGCTTAAAATACCAGCGATAATGATAATCGGTACGAGTAAAGCGGGTATCACTTGAACAAAAGAAATAGCTATTTCACTGGCAGTTGCCCTTTTACGTGTAGGCCAACTTTCCTTCATTCCGATAAAAGCGATTAGTAAAAAGAATGCTAGTGCCAGAAGGATTCCTGGTAATACACCTGCAATAAACATTGAGCCTATTGATACACCCGACCCAACACCATATATGATAAAAAGCATACTAGGTGGAATAATTGGTCCTAATAGTCCTGCAGCTGCAGTAGTTGCAGCACTGAACTCTCGAGAGTATCCTTCTTTTTCCATTGAGGGAACCATCGTTCGGCTCATCGTAGCTATTTGTGCGGTAGCTGATCCAATGATAGAAGCCAGAAGCATATTTGAGATGACATTAACATAGGCTAATCCCCCTTTAAAATGACCTACAAAGATTTGGGCAAAATTGATTAGCCTTTTTGTGATTCCTCCCGAATTCATCAATTCTCCAGCTAACATAAATAGGGGTATTGCAAGTAGTCCATAGTTTTCCATACTCGAATAAAGTTTTTGAGGTAGGATCACCATTAGTCCCATGCTACTTGTTACAAATATGTAAATAACAGTAGTCATTCCTAGAACAAATGCAATAGGGATACGAAGTAATAATAAAACGACAAAGAGTAGTAACGCAATTACCATTTTAAATCGCCTCCCCATCAGCAGAACTTAAACCTTTAACAAGCAAATCTAATGAATGGATCAACATAAATGTAAAGCTTATAGGAATGCATAAGTACGCCCATATCTTTGGCATTTGCATAGAACTCGATTTTTGAATTAATATATTAGGGGAACTCAACCAGTTTATCGATAAATATAAAATGTACCCGATAAAAAGCACCATGATAAGAAAGCCCAAAACTAACACAACTTTCTTTAGTTTCCCATTCAAAAAATCTGTAAGTATCGTAATGGAAGGTGATGAATTTCGCTTTATACCCATGCTACCTCCGATAAAGGTAAGCCAGGCCAGTGAAAAAATGGCCATTTCATCAGACCATATTAAAGGAGAGCTTAGCACATACCGATAGAGAACACCCCCGGAAAGAGAAACTAATATAGTGATGCCAAAAATAACTGCCATGACTTTCTCTATAGTAAAAACCCAATCACTTAACTTAAAAATTATTTTCAAAGTTTTCCCCACCTTTTTGTGAATTTTGATTCTAAATATGGATGGTAACCAAAAAAATTAGATGGAGACCTTTAGTAGAAATTTGGGAAGGGTTTAATCTTTCCAAAAGACTCTTCTATACTCCATATCCAAACTCAAACTATGGCATTTACCTTTAAGTGGGTGGCCATAATTAATTCGTATCAGATATAGGCTATTTTTCTTTTGCAGTTTCTATAAAGTTTTTAATGATTTCAGACTGGTCTGTATATTCTTTTATCACTTCTTCAGAGATCACATCAAATGGTGAAGTATCTTCCATTACTTTCACTTCTACACCTTGATTTTTAAGTTCTTCTAGATTGCTTTTCTCTCTTGAAATAGCTTCTTTTACGCCCCAATCAACAGCATTAGTCATAGCAGTTTTTACTATTTCCTGATCCTCTTCAGAGAGTTTATCGTAAACCACTTGGCTCATCACGATAATCGTCGGGAATGTCATATGATTAGTCAATGATAAATATTTTGCGTTTTCATAATACTTTTCTGTCACAAGTGCATCTAGATCAATGTCCATGCCGTCAATAACTCCTGTTTGTAACGATGTATACACTTCAGGGAGTGGCATTGCTGTTGGTCCTGCTCCGGTTTTTTCCCAAAAGCTTTGGATTGATGGGCTACCGATAATTCTTACCTTCTTACCTGTTAAATCCTTTGGAGAATCTATGAATCCATCTTTCATTAAAATATGTCGATTTCCTGCAAATGCAACATCTAGTCCTAACAATCCTTGTGACCCTAGTTCTTCGAGCATCGCCTTTGTTTCCTCGGAATCTCTCATTTTAGTTCCTGCTTCCAAGTCATCAAATAAAAATGGCATGAACCACGAGTTTAATGATATTTCCCGTGTACTCATATAAGCATTCGTAAGAAAACCAAAGTCGATTGTTCCTGCTACCAATTGTTGCACCATATCTTGCTCAAGACCAAGTTGAGCAGCCGGATAGATTTCCAGTGACATTCTTCCATCCGATAGACTGTCAAGCTCCTCACCAAATTTTACTGCTGTTTTATGCCAGACATGTGATTCTTGTACGACGTGTGAGACTTTAAATTTGTAGGTATTACCACCATCACTATTACTAGCTTTACCACTTACCTCTGCACTTTCACTCCCACCACATGCAACAAGTACTACCAGTGCAGATACAACCGTTAGCAAAAATGTAAACCACTTACCTATTCTACTAAAATTCATTTTTGTTCCTCCCCCATATAATCTTTTAAGTGATTGCATTACTTACCATCCAGTTAGTAAGCGCTATCATTTATTTTTTCCATAACTAGTAAACTAAATACACTAATAATATAATATTAACTCACAATACTAAATAGTCAGTCAATAATTTTGACATTAAACCAGAGCTCAATAAAATCTTTCATTCTACTTTTTAAAGTTAGTCCATTTGGGAGTTTAATAATTAATATCCTTAAAAACAAGACTTAGATAAGTAATTAACGTGTTAAGGTTTTATTGTAACCATGGAACTGGTCAATAAATTGAAAATCTTGAGAAGTACGGTTCTTCATTATGACATTACGCAATAGAATGCCTTCATTAGTCGTATTATGAATAATTTCCCCCCATGTTCTAGCAGCTCCTTGTATATAAGTCGTACGTGGAATTCTCTCTTCTTGATAGTCTAAGAACGCTTGTTCAACATTGTCACCATGCGTATGTAGCATATCTGCTAAATAACCAGCGTCCTCAAGTGCTTGACAAGCACCTTGAGCCAAATACTGTAGCATCGGGTGAGCGGAGTCACCTAGAAGCGTAATTTTTCCCTGTGTCCAGTTAGTGATTGGATCACGATCATACATAGGCCAGCGACGTTGACGAGAGATGAATGAAATTGCATTTTGAACGAGTTCACAAGTACCTGTAAAGACTTCGTCTAACTCTTCCGATGTACCCCACTCATCCGTAAATTCGATTTCCGGTGTGTATTGTTTACTTTTGAAAACAACTACTTGATTGTAAAGCTCACCACGACGAACTGGATATTGGACAAGGTGTAAATTTGGTCCAATCCACATATAGACATCGTCCATGTTACCAACAGATGATTTCACTTCTTCAATTGGAATCGCGCCACGGTACGCTACATATTCAGAACAATTTGGTGTGTCATCACTGAACAAATTGCGTACTTTTGACCATATTCCATCGGATCCAACAACACCACTTCCTTGGTGTACATCACCGTTGGCCGCTGTTACCGATACACCACCGTCTTTTTCTTCAGTCGTTATAATCTCCTGATTGGTTACCAATTCAACGTATGGGTTTTCTTCACAGACTTCAAGAAGAGCTTTGTGTAGATCTGTACGGTGGAGCACGACATATGGTGCTCCATATTTTTCTTTATACACATCACCAAGATCTAAAGAAGATAGTTCCTCACCACTAAATGCGTCCATTATGACAAGTCTCTTAGGAAAAACAGCGATATCATTAATTTTATCCATTACGCCTAAACGTTGTAAAATATTGGTGGCGTTTGCAGCTAATTGAATCCCTGCACCAACTTCTCCAAATTCAGGTGCTTGTTCCAAAACCTTAACGTATTTTTTCGTTTCTGCAATTCCAAGAGCTGCTGCTAATCCTCCAATACCTGCACCAATAACGATCAATGGATTTGCTACTGTGTTGTTCATCTAAATTCCCCCTCTTGTTATTTAAGCTTGTATTGCATTCGATTTAATTTATTGGATTGTTCCTAAGTTATCCAATAAATGGTTTGAATTCACTCGACACTTTTTGATTTCCATTGTTTAAATCCAAAGCTTGACCTTGTTCTAAATTAAATTTTTCCATTATCGGTAAATCGTTTACTGAGAATAGATAGGAATCTTCAGAAGCTATATGCTCATGCCAAGCCCAGTTTGGAATCACGAAATAATCTCCTTTTTTCCAGTCGAAGCGAACACCATTAATGACTGTGTAGCCTGAACCTTGATGTACCTGATATATTACTGAGTGTGTATGGCGATGAGCCTTCGAATGAAAGCCCTTAGGAATTTTTTGCATCCACGCCCCCATTGTAGGATTGGCTGTTTGACCATTGGATGGATTAATATATTCAACGGCATACCCTTCGTATGGGTCTGGTTCAAATTTCATTAGACCTGCAATTGCATCTTCCGTTCGTTTCCACTTATAATTGGCGAGCGGTGCCACTGCAGAATGGCGGTCACTAATAGGGCGAACCATTCCACCGCTATAACGTTGCTCTGAGAAATTATCAGGACGTTTTGGCGTTTCAATTTTATCTGGATATGGTTCAAAAAATGTACCACCAATTGAATAAATTGTTGGGATATCAAGAGCATCCATCCACATCATCGGCTTATCGCCAACATGACCATGTCCATGCCACAGGTTTTTTGGAGTGACCAAGAAGTCTCCTTCTTGCATGAAGATACGTTCACCTTCAACTATCGTGTATGCACCTTCACCATCTGTAATGAAACGAAGTGCACTTTGTGAATGGCGGTGTGAAGGTGCAACTTCACCCGGTAATAGCAACTGTACAGCCGCATATAGGGTTTGTGTAGTAGAAGCCCAGCCCCATGGTTGACGGTATGTCAATCCAGGGTTTTGAAAATAAATTGCCCGGCGCTCTCCTCCCCGATCTGGAGTGAAGATTTGTGCTGCTTCATTCAATTTCTTCTTCATCAATTCATCGGTCCAAAGATATGCCTGAGCATGTGGCTCCGGGGTCTTATTCATTAATGCTGGAATTGCTTCCCAAAGTGGTCCAAGATTATATCCTTGAATATCTCTCGTAAAGTCCTTAACATCTTGATCTTCCATATAAGCATGCTTATCACCCAACATATACCCCACCTTTTAGAATCTTTTTGATTAATAGGTTGTTATTTATCTAGTTTTAAAAGGTTGCGTTTAATTTGGTCGTAATGTCCATTGAGGTGTTCTTCAATGAAATGATCGATTATAAACGAAACTGGTTTATTGCCAAACTTTGCAAAATTACGGTGAGGAGATTCTTTCGCAAGTTTTTCTTCATCAAGGCCAGAAAGACCAACCTCTATTTTCTCTTTTAATGCTTCCACCTCTACAACCACTTTTGCCAGTGATAATTTCCCTGTATCGTTTACAGCTTCAAGTCTTTCAGGAGCCTGTAAGCCTCTTCCCCATTCAGAACCAGGAACAGATACGACCCTTTGGACTTCATTTAACCAGTAAGGAATCGCTTCAACAAGATGTGCAAGAATTTGAAGAATGGACCATTCCTCTTCAGTCGGTTTTAAACGAATCGTTTCCTCGGATTGACCTTTTGTGAGAACAAGAATTTTATTAATTGATCCTTGGATGGATTGAATTGAAACATCTATTGTTTTTGCAGTATTTGTCATGATTATTTATCCTCCACTCTTGTTACTTTATTTTCAAGTTCACCAATTTTATCAATTTCAATTCTCACAATATCTCCATCTTTCAAGAAGAGTTGTGGATCACGGGCAACTCCTACGCCGCCTGGAGTACCTGTAAGAACAATGTCACCTGGTTCTAAAGTCATTAGATTTGATAAGAATTCCACAAGATATTTCACGTCAAAAACAAAGTTTTCTGTGTTTGTTTTTTGACGTTCTTCGCCGTTTACTGTTAAGCGAACACCGAGGCCAGATGGGTCTGTTAATTCATCAGATGTCACCAACCAAGGTCCCATTGGTGCACTTCCTTCTACTGTTTTACCTTGTAACCACTCAAGTGTACGGCGTTGAATATCGCGGTAAGTCACATCATTTGCAATGGTATAACCAGCTACGTAGTCAAGAGCATCTTCTTGGGATACGTTTCGAGCTCTTTTACCGACAACAAAAGCAAATTCTGCTTCATAATCCAGCTGCTCAGAAATTTGGAAGAACGGGATATCATCCTGTGGTCCAATAACGGTATTAGCAAATTTAGCGAAAACGACTGGGAAAAGTGGAAGCTCACGACCCATTTCTTCAATATGCTCACGGTAGTTGTGACCCACACAAATAATTTTTCCAGGCTTCTGTACTGGCGCTTCGATTTTCACGTTTTCAAATTCATGTACTAGTGTGTGTTTATAAGCATCTCGGTTATTTATTGCAAACTCGATAACTTCCTTAGCAATGGAAAGGCTTTCAATTCCACCTTGCAAGAATCCTTCCATATTTGCTGGTAAAAATGCTTCAGCAATTATTTCCGAACGAAATTTCCCTTGGCTTTCAAGTAAAGCTTGATAGGCGTAGTTTAAGTCAACCACTTCTTTATCTGCTGTAACTGCTCCGATACGCGTAAACCCGTTGTAACTATAAGTAACTAATTTCATATCTATTCCTCTTTTCATATAGTGATTTTTGTCAAATGATTTCTAAACAACATTCCATTCTTTAACGTTATAAATACACTCATCATTCTGGTTCATCGGGTCAGCTGAAACGATTTCCTTCGCCTTTACAATAGATAATGCTTTTAATACGTACGCACCACCAGTTTGATCTAGGAATCCTCCCGCAAGGATCAATTTATCACTTTTTTTTAATCCTTTTAGAAACTCACGATGACCAGGAATTGCATTTCCAGTAAAATTTTCTTTTCTTTCAATCCACACGATATAAGTATTCATTTTATCCCCCCTAACTTATCTATTTTCCACTAATAGTAACCAATGTTCACTAATAAGATTCATATTACAGTACTTTTCAAAAAATAGTCAAGGTATTTCTAATACTTTTAATATTTAATAAACTTAATTCCCGCAACTTTTAATTAAAATGAACTAGAGATTCATAGTTTGAATATTCTTCAAAAAGTCTGCTATACTTAAATAAATTATAAATTAGGGAGACTTATATAAATGGAAACCGTTAAACCCGGGTCAACGATTCAATCGTTACAGGTGGGCATGAAAATTATTGATTTAATCGTTGCAACAGGAACCCCCTTAAGATTCTCCGACATTCAGGAATCTACTAAAATAACAAAAAGCAACCTATATAAATATTTAAATACGCTAACACTATTAGAAATACTGTACCGAGATAAAACTACAGGAATGTACCATCTCGGCAGTAAATTGATCCAATACGGAATGGCCGCTATCGGTCAAGAGGATATCATAACAAGGGTTACTCCTTATTTACAGGAAATTACCCAGCATTCAAATTGCTCCGTCATATTCGCTGTCTGGACTTATGACGGTCCCGTCATCGCTAAAATTTGGAACTCTAATCAATCCTTAAATATTGGTGCCCAAACAGGTTCATTACTTCCACCATCTTCATCTTCCGGGAAAATTTTTAGTGTCTTCCACGATTCTTTTGCCACAAGTAAATGGTTATCGAAAGAACACGCTGGATCTGAATATTTGAATATGAGCGAACAAGAACTTCAATCGATTAAGAAAAATAAAATATCCTTCGCAAAAGAACCGTTAGCACCATCTGTTTCGTCGACATCTATTCCCATCCTCAATTACAGTGCCGAATTACTTGGGGCTGTTACCGTTGTTGGCTTTGAAGGTTTTGTTCCAACAAAACCACTGGAGGAATTAAGTCGTTATTTAATTAATAAGTCACTAGAAATATCTAGAAACTTTGGATACAATCCAAAATAAAAAGCAGGTAAACAAGTGTTAACACTTGTTTACCTGCTTTTTTCTAACTTTATCTTATGGTTAATTCTAAAACTGATCGTTATAACATTCTATTAACCTGGACAAGTTATACTGATAACTTTGAATCTGAATTACTTTCACTATATTTCATTGGCATTTTGCATATCACTCTATGTTAGAAGAACTTTTCTTTTTATTGTTTGAAAGTTCTAACGAAAAGATTTATAATGATTATAAATATAGTGAAAGGGGTGCACCATTAGTGAACAATCTACCGAACTCCATCTTAGCTGACATTTTAGCTGAAAAGATTAAAAGAGATAGTAGTGAGCAATATAATCAATTTGTAGACAGTATCAACAAATTATCAACTAGTTGCACCACAATGGAAGAACTCCAAATGCTTAACGGTCCTTTGGAAAAATGTTTGCCCCATTTGGAGTTAGTGCTATCTGTTACACAGGATTATGATGATATCATGAACATGAAAGCAACCTTGTTAGATTTATTCGTAAATGACTTACATCACAAATCCGTTTATTTATTAGTCAATACGCTATCAAGTAATAAATCATTAACGAATCTTCAGAATTTCATCTCTCCTATTGAGTATTGGGTTACTGTTATCAAATCGAAAGAAATGCTTGTAGCAACTTAGTTTTTTCCTTAACCCGCTGTCACGGAAGCTTTTTTAATTTTATAGATTAAGAGTTACACAAGAATAAGTTTGACATTAATCGGAGTTCTTGTACTCCGACTTCTTTTTAGATAATAGTATTTCGCAAATTTTCGGTATCTATTAGAAGCGGTACTAATAAATTAACGCATACGTTATTAAAATATTAATACCTAGATTATTCATAAAACCATTTTAAAATTAGTGAATCGGTTGTCTCATATGGTCTTACGACCTTTTAATTTTTTCACCCTATGAGTGAAAAAATCATAGAAAAAGGAGCTCCTTTTTTGATAGTGTATAAGTAACGACACAAATCACTAAAGAAAGGAGCTCCATAATGAAAAGTGTAGCTGAAAAAAACCTAAAGTTCAATAAAAGGATCAAAGTCAATTTCGAAGGTGGCAACCTTACCTCAGATGCTGGCTTGCTATTATACAAAGAGTTTGATGAGAAAATTGGTCTGAGCGAAACGATAAAAAAGAATGTCTCCATTAATGATCCCGTTAACCATCATACCCATCAAAATGAGGATGTCATGATTCAAAAAGTCTATCAACATATTGCTGGTCATCACACGGACGATCATGCCGACGAGTTATCCAACGAACCTTTGTTAACGACGCTCTTAGATAAAGAAAGATTAGCGTCACAACCAACCTTTTCAAGGCTGAACCAGAAATTTGATAAAGAGACGATGAAACAAGTTCAAAACACCAATGATGATCTGATTGACTTGCGTTCAAGAGATCAAACCAAGCGACCATTTTGTGTTTGACCTAGATTCTGCGAATTTCACGACATGTGGAAATCAGTATGGCCACAATTTCAATGCTCATTATCAGTCCCATGGTTTCCATCCACTTTTCTTGTTTGATGGGATAACTGGCGATTGTTTAAAAGGGCTCCTTCGCGCTGGAAATGTATACACCTCCCGTAATGTCGTCGGTTTTGTCGGTCCTGCGATCAGTCACTATAAGAAGACCTATCCTTGGGCAACGTTGACGATTCGCGGAGACAGCGGATTTGCCGTTCCCAGGCTTTACGAGTTATGTGAAGAACATGAAACCACCTATGCGATCCGCTTAAAAGCCAATAAAAAACTAACGACCAAAGCCCAAGAATTAGAAAGCCAATTAAGAGAACGTGCCACGATTCATTCGGCAGCTCCTTATGTGTTTTATAAAGAGTTCTCTTATAAAGCGGCTTCTTGGAACCGTCCCGAAGGGTCGTTGTGAAACTTGAAAAACCCGCT
>NZ_JBIMEV010000087.1:0-12569 GCF_051262595.1 Salipaludibacillus sp. CF4.18 | reverse complement strand
TGGCCGTGGTAAATCACGCCAAAAATTTTCTGTCATAGTCAAACTCAAATCCTCTCATCATGAGACATCCGGACAACCCCTAATGTCCACACCAAAAATAAAAAGCAAAGATGTCTCTGCTTTTTTTACTTTTACTATGTTTAAATATTTTTTATCAAATCTTGTTCATTATACTATTTAATATTAACAAATAAAAGTGCAAGAAACTAGCAACACTAGGGATTTGGCACCATATATGGACATTTGTCTTATCTAGCTACTGAAAATGCACTTTTACTGAATTAGATATCTTTTATGCTGCTCACGTTATTTATTATATTTCTAAATAATACATTGCTCTAATTGAAAAATAGACTTTCCTTTGTTTATCACCTTCACCTATAATTCAGTTGATAAATATCAGCCTCATTTAATCCCTAAACTTGCAAGACCAAGATGCAAGTAAATTTGAGGAAGCCTACTTCAGTAAATACTGCACCTTTAATAGACTAAAGGTGCATAAAACCCAAATTTAAAACGACACGATTCCTCGTAAAGACAAAGAACCGTGTCGTTGATAGCGTTGTGTATGGTTAACATAGCGGGCGAACCGCTGAACTTTCGGTAGCCAGATGGAGTCGGTGAAATATATGGAGTTCAATCCAATTAAATACGTTAAAGGAAGCTTCATCAAACAAACATTTGTTGCATAAATACGTCTTTTTGTTCTAGTAACACTTCGACTGAAAATTTTCTGCACCAAACCCTCCTTCTCTATTTCGCCGCCTGTGTTAGAATTTTTGCATTTATATGATCAATGACCTCTTCTGTGGTAGATACTCCGCCTAAATCTTTTGTTTTTATTCCTTCACCAATTGTCTCTTTAATAGCTTTAAATAACAGTGAGCCTAACTCCTCTAGCCCAAGGTGATCCAACATCATTTTTGCAGTCCACAATTGACCTATTGGATTAGCAATACCTTGACCAATAATATCAGGTGCAGAACCATGTACAGGCTCAAACATAGAAGGATATTTACCATTTAGATTAATATTTGCTGCAGGAGCTATCCCGATGCTTCCCATAACAGCAGCCCCTAAGTCTGTTAGAATATCACCAAATAGATTACTAGCGACAATAACATCAAAATCGTGAGGTTTCGAGACTAGAAACGCACATAATGCATCAATGTGATTGCTTTCTATATTTATGTTTGGATATTCTGTGCCGACTTCTTTAAACACTTGATCCCAAAAGGGCATACTGTGCACAATTCCATTTGATTTCGTTGCACTCGTCAATTTCCCACTACGTTTTGCAGCTAAATCAAAAGCATATCGAATCGTTCTTTCTGACGCTTTTCTTGTAAAAACAGCATTTTGAATGGCAATTTCATCGTCTCCATTGTGAATACGACCACCAACTTCACTGTACTCTCCCTCACTGTTTTCTCTTACAACAACAAAATCAAAATCATTTGGTTCTGCAAGTGGTGATTTTACTCCTTTTATGTATTGCGCGGGTTACAACTTGCTCACATTCACGACGTATTTTTTATCAACAATCCCCAAAGTGAAATATGATCTGGAACAAGCTGTGGATTCCCAACAGCCCCTAAATAGATAGCGTCTGATTGGTGCAACTTAGCCATACCATCTTTAGGCATCATTTCACCATGCTCTAAATAGTATTCACAACTCCACGGATATTTTTCATACTCAAACTTCACACCACCATGTACACTAGCCAATGTATCAAGCACGCTTAATGTTAGTGGAACAACTTCTTTTCCGATTCCATCACCCGGTATTACTGAAAGGTTTAGTTTGTTCATATTATTATCCCCCTTAAAATTGATCACATAAAAGCATGTAAAAAGAAAAGGATCTAGTTGCAATACGATTTTACGTATTGGTTTTACTAGACCCTCTTTTATTACCAATAATGATTTAGTTTATATTCTTGATAGATTGATCATTTAATTCTAAATCCGTCTCAACCTTTTTTCCTAAGAAAATTTGTATAGCAACTGCTACAACAATAATCACAAGAGCAATCAAATCTGTCACAATACCAGAGTAAATAGAACATAAAGCGGCTGCGACAAGTAAAGTACGGGTAATGAATTTTGCAGGACGCCCTACAAACCAGGCTTGAACAGCTGCTGCTAGAAGATAAATACCAATAGAAGCTGTAAATACTGCAATAGTAATATCTAGTGCACTTCCCACCATAAGGATTTCTGGACTATATATAAACATGAAAGGCACAATAAATGCTGCTATTCCTAATCTAAACGCTTGAACACCTGTTTTCATAGGATCTGTTCCGGCAATTCCTGCAGCTGCATAAGCAGCAAGAGCAACTGGCGGTGTGATTGCTGACATTACGGCGAAGTAAAAGACGAACATATGAGCAAATAAAGGTTCAATTCCTAAATTAATTAGTCCTGGTGCTACAACAGATGCTGCTACGGCATAGGCAGCTGTTGTTGGCATTCCCATTCCGAGTAAAATTGAAATAAACATTGCAAACAATAATGCTAATAACTCACTACTACCTGCTACAGAAAATAGCATTGAGCTAAAACGTAAGCCAATACCTGTTAATGAAATAACACCAACAATAATTCCCGCACAAGCACATACCGCAAGCAATTGTATCGTATTTTTCATCCCAAGCTCTAATGCGCCTATAATTTTTCTGATACCCATTCTAGTCTCAGCTTTGAACAAACTCACAATTAAACATGCAATAATACTATACGTTCCAGACATTATAACAGAGTATCCTTGTAGTAACATTCCTATTAAAAGAATAATAGGTAGAAATAAATAGTGCTTTTTAAGAATCCCTTTAAAACTAGGAAGATCTTTTCTTGCAATACCCTTCATACCCTTTTTGACGGCTTCAAAGTCTACCATCAAATAAACAGATAAGAAGTAAAGTAATGCAGGAATTGTTGCCGCAATAACAATTTCACTATAACGAATACCTGTTATTTCAGCCATTAAAAAGGCACCTGCACCCATAATTGGGATCATAATTTGTCCGCCTGCTGATGCAGTTGCTTCAGTAGCAGCAGCAAATCTGGCGTTATAACCAACACGTTTCATTAATGGGATCGTTAAAGAACCCGTAGCAACCGCGTTCCCGGCAGATGTTCCATTCATCATCCCCATTAGTCCACTAGAGATGACAGAAACCTTTGCTGGTCCTCCACGCATTCCGCCAGCAAGAGCAAACGAAAAATCGATGAAGTATCGACCAACACCTGACATTTGTAAGAAAGATCCAAAAATGATAAACAGTAAAATATATTTAGAAGAAACGTCTAGAGTTACTCCAAATATTCCATCTAGTCCGTAAATATATGTTGAGAAACGTTCGACGCTGTATCCACTGTGATTTAAAATACTTGGGAGATACGGCCCAACAAATGCATAAAGGATGAAAATCCCTGCAAGAATAGGGAGCGTCCAACCACTTGTACGACGAGTTAGTTCTAAAACCAGTAAAATACCAACTATTGCTACAACAAAATCCATCGTTGTTGGCATAACACCAAAACGGAATAGTAATTGTTGTAAATTAATTGCAATATAGATAAAGATTCCTATACTTGCTACTATTAGAATCCAATCAATGATTGAAACTCGGTTAGAAGCTTTTTTCCAACCAGGGAAAAGCATAAAACCAAGAACAATACCAAATAGTAAATGACTACTCCTGAAAATCCAAGGGTCAATAGGATGAAAATTTAAAATGTATAAATGATATAAGGCCCCAATTACAGCTATTGTTGTAAAAGTTATTTTTAACCCACCTGTTAAACGTCTAGCTTCAGAAGAACTTTCTATTTGTTCCTCATCTTCAACTCCTTGAAGCAAATCCTTTGCGGATTTCTCGTCTATTTCTTCTGGAATATTTTTGTCTTCACTCATTGTTCACCCTCCTTAGATAGAGTAAAAGTGACTCATAAACTGCCCCTAGTAGTGTAAGAAATTTCCACACGTCAAAACATACCGTTTAATATTGGCACTAATAGAGGCATGCCACTTGGCTATATAAGTCACTCTTATTATTTACTTATTCATTTATTCTTCCCATTCCTCCGGGTAAACAGATTCTGGTAACTCAATACCAATTTCCTCGTAGTACTTAATAGCACCTGGGTGTAATGGAACGCTTTCATTTTTAGTAATTGCTTCAGCAACGGCTTCTTTCATTGAAGCATGTGTTTGAGTCAGCATTTCACTGTTCTCATGATAGGCTTTTACTAAATCATAGACAAAGTCTGGATTCTCATCCTTACGCACAATGCCAAAGTTAAACATTGCGATTGTTTCAATATCTTGATCTAAAGTAGTGTACGTGTCTGCTGGGATTGTGAACGGGAAGAAGTAAGGAAATTCCTCGATCACTTTATCTCTTGTTTCTCCTTCAATACCAAAGAAGTTAATATCACGTTGCACTTCAATTTCTGAAACAGCTGAAATAGGAATTCCTGCCGCATATCCAATAATATTTAATTGACCATCCATTTGTTGGGAAGCCATATCACTTGCTCCAGCTTGGACATTATCTGTGTCAAGTCCTAGAACATCATGAATTAGTGGAACATACGTACCTGAAGTACCACCTGCTGGACCAACACCTACACGTTGACCTTTTATATCATCTAACGTAGTCACTCCTGAATCTTCAAGTGCCCACCAGTGAATAGGAGTCGTATACATAGGGAAAACAATACGAACATCATCCATCGTTTCACCTGCTGTCCATTCCCCAGTGCCTGTATAACCTTCATAAGCTGGTCCTAAAGTTACAAGACCTAGATCTTGATCACCTGCTTGCGTTAGTTGCATGTTATGAACTGGGCCTCCCGTTACTTCAACATTCGCAGTAATATCAAGTTTCTGTTCAAGTAGAGAAGCCAATCCTCCACCTACAATAAAGTAGGTCCCCCCTTGAGATGCTGTACCGACTTTAACAGTTGACGGGTATTCTTGGTATTCAACACTTGCTGAACCTGTATCTCCTTCATTACCCGATGAAGCTGTTTCTTCTTCATTACCCGATGAAGCTGTTTCTTCTTCATTACCCGGTGAGGCTGTTTCTTCTTCATTGCCGCATGCAGCTGTAAATACAAGTGATAAACCAGCAAATAGTACAGCAGTATTCTTTTTCCAATTCCATTTCATTACAATTCCCCCTGATTTTTTTTTGCGAAGTTTACTCTCCCTCATATTTGGGGAGAGTTTTTATATAATCGCTCCCAAACCGGTTTTTAAATTTTTGATATAATGGCTTGAAAGCGTCTTCCCACTGTTTTTTTTGATCCACTGATAAATGGTGAATAGCAATGCAATCACAGTTCTCTAAAGCTTGAAAATTACTTTCATTTAACTCTTCAGCTTTTTTCATCTCCCATTTTGAAACTTCCAGCATTGTCTCGCTGAGTAATATTTGAATATCTTTGGGAAGATCATTCCAAAAGGAATTATTCATTAAGACGACATAGCCTAAATATCCATGATTACTTACAGTTAAATGACTTTGCAAACTCTGTAAATTTTTGCTATGAATGTTAGAAAAAGTATTTTCTTGCCCGTCAATTCGGCCATTTTTAAGTAGTTGATATACCTCATTGAAGGAATTCGATTGAACGTTAGCTCCTAGTATTTCAAATTGAGATGCAATAATCGGACTAGGCATTACACGGAATTTCAAGTCTTTAAAATCACTTGTCTTAATTAGCGGATGACTTTCGTTTGTTATTTGTTTAAAGCCATTGTCCCAGACACCTAAAGGATAAAAACCTTTAGGTTCAAATTGAGCTAATAAATTACGGCCTATAGGACCACTTAAATAGGTATGAACGTCCTCGACATCTCGAAAGGCAAATGGAAGATCCATCACTTGCCACTCAGGTATTTCATTCGTCATTTTAGAAGTAGCCGGAGCAATCATTTGAATATCTCCTTTTTTTAGGGCACTAATTTCCTCCCCATCTTTATAAAGGAAACCATTAGGAAAAACCTGTACCTCAACAAACCCATTCGATCTTTCTTTTACTATTTTCGCAAATTTCCGTGCCGCCAAACCTTTAGGTGTATTCTCTCCTACAATGTGTGAAAAACGAATGATGATTCTTTCTTCCTCACTTAACTGCTCATGATCTTCTGTATAATCAAGTGAGTTACATCCTGTTAACAAAGTAAGAAAAAGCGCAAAAAGTATGACTAGCGGTGGACGTCTATTAAACATTCACAGAAATCCCCCTGAACTATATTTATTTGCGCTAGTTTAAATTGATTAAGTAAGTAATCAATTTAAATACTTTTGGTAACAATCTCTTCTAACTGTTTCGATTGTAAAGCGCTTTCATTAGAGTTACAATGTTCTACTCATACTGTTCTTTTTGGTCTTTAAGGTCTCAGACAGAGTAATAATGACTCGGGCGTCCTACGGAACCATACTGTAAGTGGACTTGGATCCTTTTCGATCGGTCAAGAAAATCTAAATATCTTCTTACTGTAACTCTAGCCATCCCCAATAAAGATGCTAATTGTTCTGCAGTTACAGCTTCTGATTGTTCAATTAATTTCAAAAGAATTTGTCGCATTGTTGCCTCACTCAACCCTTTTGGAAGTACTTCTTCTTGTTTTCCAACTTGTTTAAAATGATCTATGTCCTCTTGATTCAGCATAGAGATACCTTGAAGTTTACTCCACATTTTTTGATAAATCTCTAAAGCTACTTTTAATCGGTCAAAACGAAACGGTTTCACTAGATAGTCTACGGCTCCAAGACGAAAAACCTCATGGACTGTTTTTGCATCTTTTGCAGCTGTAATCATGATTACATCACAATGAATTTGTTTATTTCGAATAGACTTCAATACTTCCAATCCTGATATGTCTGGTAAATACATATCCAGCAAAACCAAGTCAGGATTTTCTTTTTTAATTTTAACTTCAGCTTCCTTTCCATTAGCTGCTGTCCCACACAACTTAAAAGGAGGGACCTTTTCCAAAAATCCCATGTTAACATCTAGCACCATTGGATCATCTTCTACTATTAGAACTTTGATCATTTTACACCTCTGTTTACTTCAATTGTTATTTCTGTACCTTCCCCAACTTCTGATTCAACAGTTATTTCTCCCTGCTGAACGGTAACAATTTGATTCACAAGAGCTAGCCCAATGCCTCGCCCCTCTTTTCCTTTTGTACTATAACCATAAGTGAAAATCTTTTCCTGTTGATCAATGGTAATTCCTTTCCCCTCATCTCTCACTCTTATATAGAGAAAATCTGCATCTCCTTGTACTAGACACTCAACTACTTTACTCTCTTGGTCACGATTAAATGCTTCAAAGGCATTTTCAAGAAGGTTTCCTAAAATCGTAACCATATCTCCGCGACTAAAACCGTTTAGTATCTCTTTTAGATAACTATTCTGATCAATATACAACGTAATCCCTAACTCACGTGCCCTTGATCGCTTTCCAAGCAACAAACCAGAGACAGAATAATCACTTAATTTCTCCTTTAAAAATTGGATTACATTTTCTTCATCAACCGTTTCACCAATTATTACGTCCAGAGCTTCTTCAGTTCTATCCAATTGGATTAGTCCCGCAATGCTATGAAGTTTATTCATGTATTCATGATTTTGAGCCCTAAGAGCATCGACTAATGCTTTCACTCCAGTAAGCTCCTCAGCAAATCGATTGGCCTCTGTTCGTTCAACCATCGTTATAAAAGACCCAACTAGCTTTCCTTTCACATGAGTATGATAGAAAGACAGTAGATAGATTTTCTCAAATAATACAGCATTTCGATTAATTAATTGCTGTTCTCCACTGGTTTTTAATTGATTTACGATTACCTCCCAAGTTTTTGGTGAAATGTCTCGTAAGTGCAATTCCTTCATCTCTTCTTCTTGATAGGTGTATTTTTTTGCTAACCTATTCATAAAAGTAACATACCCCTGCTCATCTAAGGCAATAATCCCCATATCCATTGCCTGCATTACAGCAGACCGTTCCTCTGCTAGTCTGGCTATTTCATAAGGCTCTAACCCAAAGGTTTGCTTTTTAACATTATTAGCCAGGAGAAAAGACCCTATTAATCCAAGTAGTAAACCCCAGATAAGTAATAGTAAAAGATCATTGCTATACTGTGTGATCATAGCTTGAAACGTTGGTGTCAAGACTCCCACAACTGCAACACCAACCTGCTTAACCCCTTCTTCATCCATAATTGGTACAAAAGCTCTTACAGCCTTTCCTAAGGTTCCTTTTGCTTCGGAGGTATATTCATGTTCGGCTAAAGCAGCGAACTCATCCCCACCGACGAACTCTTTTCCAATTAAACTCCCTGATGGATGGGAATAGCGTATTCGATTCATATCAATAATGACAATATAGTTTACGTTTGTTGCTAGTCTTGTTCTCTCTGCAATTGGTTGAATGACTTTTGACCCATTTAGTTCCCCAACATAGTTTCTTATGTCTGGCATTTGTGCTACTGTTCTTGCAATGGCAACTGCTCGTTCACCAAGTTCCTCTTCAAATGAATCTGTAATGCCATACACCATAATCCAGCCACTCGTTACAATTGAAATTGATACCATAAAAAATGACATAACTAGTATTTTTAAACGTAAGCTTATTTTCAATAATTGTCTCCCTTTTAAAAGTGTGTGATACCAAATTCCTTTTTTAAAGATAGCCATTACTTGATTAAATATAATTTACTTTAAATCACCGAAAATCTTTTCGGTTTCGGCCATAACTTCATTAATGAGTTCCTTAACGCTTGTATTTTTAGCTAACATGGGACTTTGACCACACCATAGTGACATTAACTCGCGGTTACTCTCTATGGACGCAACGCTTCTAATTTTTTTAGTGAGACTATTTTGAACTGGGAATTCAGGTAATTCTTTTTCTTTTTCTACCATATCTTCAATAAATTTATTTTTGATTCCTCTTGCCCATTTTCCAGAAAATGAACGTGTTAATACAGTTTGGTCCTCGCTTGCAGTGAGAATCACTTCTTTATGTACTTTGTGAGCACCACTTTCTATACAAGTTAAAAATGCTGTTCCCATTTGGACAACTTCTGCCCCTAAACATAAAGCAGCACTTAAACCCCTACCGTCCATAATTCCGCCTGCTGCAATAACAGGAATACTCACTTGGTCAACAACTTGAGGTATTAGTGACATTAAACCAATTAATCCTTCATTTGAATCATTAATGAAGCTTCCTCTATGCCCACCAGCCTCTATTCCCTGAACAGTAACACAATCCATACCACTTTTTTCATTCTCAATTGCTTCTTTTACTGTTGTGGCGGTTCCAACTAAAACAATGTTGTTCTGTTTTAACTTTTTTATAATCTCGGTACTAGGTATTCCAAAAGTAAATGAACAAACTGGTACTTGTTCTTCAATAACAACCTGAACCTGTTCTATAAAGGTTTGCCTTTCTGTCATTGGACTGGGAACTTCAAAATTTTCAGCGTTAATATCTAATTCTTTATAATAAGGCTGTAAAAGATCAATGGCTCTGTTTATCTCGCTAGTTGAAACAGAAAATTCATTAGGAACAAATAGATTAATACCAAAGTGATTCGTCTTTTGTTTAATCTCTCTAATTTGTTTACGCATTTGAGAAGGATTTAAATAACCTGCTCCAAGCATCCCCAAAACACCTGATTCTGAAGCAGCAGCAACTAGGTTCGCTGTTGTTATACCACCAGCCATTGGTGCTTGAATAATTGGATGTTTTATACCTAGGAGTTCTATCAGTTTATTTTTCATACACTCACCTCGATTGGATTAAAGTACTAGGGTAATAATATTGTACTATACACTTTTAAATTCATTTTACTAGTTTCACAGCAGTTTTTTTCTTTTTATTTAAAAGTACTACTTCATTTTTTTGAAGTAGTACCATAAAGGACTTATTTAAACTCTGTTGGGAAAACTGTTAAATCTATTCCCCACATAACCGGTAATAAGAAATATACCGAAATAACAATTAAGAAAAGGGCGACAATGTTGACCCAAAATCCATTTTTAACCATTTCCATTATGCTTCAATTTCCCTGAAGCATAAATAATGGCGTTTGGTGGTGTTCCAACTGGAAGCATGAATGCACAGTTAGCTGCCATTGCTGCCGGTACCATTAAAGCAAAAGGATGAATGTTAAGTGCTAGTGCTAGTGATAGTGAAGCAAGAACCGGTAAAATCATTGTTGCTGTCGCTGTATTTGATGTAATCTCTGTTAAGAATAATACTAATCCAGTTGTTAAAATAATGATTAGAATAAAATTAACACCCTCTAGAATCGTTAATTGACCGCCGATCCAATCCGCAAGACCAGTTTCTTTAAACCCTGCTGCAATCGCTAATCCACCACCGAATAGTAGTAAAATCCCCCATGGTACATCTTTAGAGATATTCCAATCTAATAAGCGACCACCTTTGTTAACAGATGGAATTAAGAATAAAAGAGCAGCTGCAAAAATAGCGATCATTGTATCGTTAATTCCAGGTATCGTAATAATTTGACCATCCCATAAGAATGATCTAGTAATCCACATAAATGCTGCAAAAAGGAAAACAGCTAACACTGCTTTTTCTTCAAATGAAATTTTTCCTAAAGCCTTCTTTTCATTTGCGATTAGTTCTTTTCCACCTGGAAGTTCTTTAAATTTGATTGGGTGAGCAACTTTAATTAAAAAGACCCAACTTAGTACCAATAAAATAACAACAACAGGAAAAGCAAAGAATAACCAACTAGCGAAGGTAATTTGAACACCATACAGTTCGTTAATAATTGCTGCTAATATAATATTTGGAGGCGTACCAATCAGTGTTCCAAGACCACCAATCGTTCCTGCATAACCGATAAATAAGTGCTTTCGCAAACTTATCTTCTTCAATCGAGAGATCTTCTTTATTTGTTTTTAATGCTTGTGACACTTGATAAGTAATTGCTGTTCCAATCGGTAACATCATCATTACAGCAGTTGTATTAGATACCCACATTGATAAAAAACCAGTTGCCGCCATAAACCCAAAGACAATTCGTGTTGGACTTGTGCCAATAATTGCAATAATAGTTAATGCAATACGTTTATGTAAATCCCATTTTTCCATTACCAGTGCAAGAAGAAACCCACCTAGAAATAAGAAGATAATTGGGTTACCATAGGAAGCTGTGACTACGTCGCCTTCTAACGCTCCCGTTATGGGCAACAAAATTATTGGTAAAAGTGACGTTGCTGGAATAGGAATAGCTTCTGTAATCCACCATGTTGCTACCCATAAAGTCGTTGCGAGTACCATTCGGCCTTCATAACTTAACCCTTCTGGAGAGAAGAAAAATACTACGAATGCAAAAAGAAGTGGTCCAAGCAATAAGCCAAGCCAACCTTTTGATGTGTGCTATATCCTGGTGGTTTTTCATTGTTATTATTATTGTTTTCTTTTTTATTAACAGTTGAAACAGTTCCCTTGCTTGACTTTGTTGGAAAAGAAAACAGTAGCAGTTTTTTTACTTGATAATGTGAAACCCATAATTGATTCCAAACTGTAGAAATACTTGTTTTCATGATTATATCCCCTTTAATTTAGATATCCTGTCTCATCAAAGGAACAGTTTAGAAACCCCTGTATCTTTTATGTTTCAGTGTGTAAATTTATTATAAGCGCTTTCATAATAACGACAATAAAAAGTTCATACTGTTCTTTTAGGTCTTTAAGTTCTATATTACTGTGTCTTTCTTTCCATAGAATAATCCCAAATTTCATCACAGTTCCCTATTTTATAAATTATTTCCGCTTTTTCGTTATACTAAAGGTCCGCCCAGCTCAACAATCTCTCCAGATACGCTTGTGAACTTTTTGAAGTTTCCTTTGAACTTGCTGGCAAGATCTAATGCTTTTGCTTTATAAGCTTCTTTGTCAGTCCAGGTTTTTTCTGGCATTAATACGCCATCAGGGACACCTTGAACATGGAGAGGAATTTCCATACCGAAAATCTCATCCTTTCGGGTTTCCACGTTGTCTAAATCGCCGTTAAGTGCTGCTTTCACCATTGCACGCGTGTAGGAAAGATTCATACGTTGCCCTATGCCATATTCGCCGCCAGTCCAGCCTGTGTTCACTAAGAATACTTTTGCATTGTGCTTTTCAATTTTTTCTCCCAGCATTTCTGCATAACGAGATGCGTTAAGCGGTAAGAATGGAGAACCGAAGCATGTAGAAAACGTTACTTGCGGAGATGTAATCCCCCGCTCTGTTCCTGCTAGCTTACTAGTGTAACCGCTTAAGAAATGGAACATGGCTTGTTCTTTGGATAACTTGCTGATTGGGGGTAAAACGCCGAATGCATCAGCTGTTAAGAACACAATTGTATTTGGGTGTCCGGCAACACTTGGTAACATGATATTATCGATTGCGTCAATTGGATAGGCTGCACGTGTATTTTCTGTTAGAGATACATCGTTGTAATTTGTAAGACCAGTATTTTCGTCAATCAAAACATTTTCTAATACAGAACCA
>NZ_JBIMEV010000086.1:0-13005 GCF_051262595.1 Salipaludibacillus sp. CF4.18 | reverse complement strand
CTCGTTGTTTTCGAGTCAACTTTTATATTATATCAATATATCAATTGAATGTCAACAACTATTTATTTAACTCGTTTCGCTTGTTATCCGAAGCGAGATATTAACTATACCAGAATAACACCATCTTTGCAAGATGTTTTTTAAATAATGATATGAACCGTGTTAAAAAACTATTTCTTAACGACGGACTAATATCATATCACACCCTTTCCTTATAGTCTACTATTATTTCATTTTAATTTACAAACCTTTTTAAAGGTGTCAAACCCAACAACATATAACTACTAGCACTTCTGATTACGTAACTATAACACTCGTTTTGTCATCACCCTATTTTCTACGTGCCATTATAATAGAAGTAACTTGCTTATTTTAAAGACAAAGAGATGATTTTCACTCTATATAATAGTAGATTTTGGGATTCATAATCACCCTCTATTTTAATAAAGCCTGAGTATTCTAGTTTTCATTGATCTCAGTTAAATTTAACATCTATTATTCCATTGCGGTTTTATAAGAAATTGTATTCTTCCTTACCTCCAGCATATATTCGATTAGGCATAATAAATCTCCGCTTTGATATAAAGCTTAAAATCAAATACAATGGTAGTAACACTTGATACATAAATCTATAAGTAAGCCATATTGGGGGGGAATTGTTATGAAAATATACGTGGATGCAGATGCAAGTCCCGTTAAAAATATCGCCATAGCGGTTGCAAAGAGGGTTGAGATTCCTGTCGTTCTTGTAAAAAGCTATGCTCATTTTTCCAATAATGAAGAGCCTGAAGGTGTGGAGACCGTTTACGTCGACACTGGAGCTGAGGCTGCGGATTATAAAATTATGCAACTAACACGAAAAGATGACATTATTATTACTCAGGATTACGGTCTAGCATCACTAGGCATGGCAAAAGGATGCAAAGTCCTTCATCATAAAGGATTCGCCTATACAAATGAAAATATTGAACAGTTGCTTGATACCCGATATCTGAGTGCCATGGCAAGAAAAAGCGGCCAGCGAACGAAAGGTCCAAAGGCATTCACCCAAGAAGACAGGTCTAAATTCGAAAAACTTTTGATAGTGGTTATTGAAAGCTAGGGACGGTTCTCTGCTTCCTTCTTGTTAACATTTATGTTCTTTTTACTACTGAAATCCCACACACCACAACCACACAAAAGGGCACCAAATGCCATAATAAAAATAACGGGAGAAACAATTTGAACGAAAGATAGACCTATCATAGTGACTCCCACTATTAAATAGTGATTCACAGCGTGTAGTTTATAGGTCTTCTGTTCGATATGCCATGCACGAAAGTAGCCCTGTAAAAGAAAGTAGTTTTCTTCTTTTTTGACTGAAATACACGATACCCCCAGGCGGCAGAAAAAGAAAATACCGCAAACATCCACGCAAACAAGGTGAAATTCATGGAGACCTCTTTTAACCAAATGATATAGTATGGAAAAATGGCGACCTGACCCACAGTGACAACCAGAGGGATATGCCACACTCTCCTAGTTTTCATAACAAACTCCTTCATTTAATGTAATGGTTATAAAATAAATTTTGAAAAATATCATTTGGATCTCGTTTTACTTTTGCTTCTTTGAAATTTTGCCAATTAGGATAGGACTCCTTGAATTGTTCCTTCGTTTGATATCGATAATAAGGTAAATAATAGGTCCCCCCATATTCATTGGTTAAAGTGGTCCAATCTTGAATTATTGTTTCCGCTTTTGTAATGTCTTCTTTATCTAAACCGCGCTGGATTAATACAACCAGACCTATCATATCTTCAGTTGCATAATTTAAACTTGTGTAAGTGTCTTTAGCTGCATACCGCAATGTAATATTATGTATTTTAAAATCATCGTCCTTGTCGTCACGCGGGAGTAGTTGCTTTAATCACCAATGTATTCTTCGTAGGAACTGACCGGCACAAAAAATTCTTGTAACACTTCCACTCTGCCAGGTTTCGTAAATTCCATGAACGTAGATTCCGATCGCATCGCATTGTTTCGAGTAATCAAGTTTCCATCAATGGAATCAATATATCGTTTTTGTGTTTCCCAGAATAGATCCTCCAAGATCCCCCCTGTTCGACCAATATCGAGTGCGAATTTACTTAGTCGAACACCTTGTTCGCCTTTAAGTGGCGTTTCATTATCCTGGTTACCTGTTTCGGCGTAATCAATTACATACATTTCATCTAGAAAACTACTTGGCGCAACACTTACTCTTGCATAGTGCATCGCCGTATTTTCATTATCTAACAGATTCGAAAAATAGGATTCATAGTCTTCTGTTTTTAATTCTTCCGTATGAATAGTGTAAACATCATTTTCCGTTAATTCTAATGTTGCATCTAAAATAACCCCAAACAAACCATATCCGCCTAACACGTACTTCATCCAATTTTCCGAATCATCACGTGTGACCGTCTTGATTTCACCGGTCGGCGTTAAAAGCGTCAATTCCTTTACGGTTCCAGCCATGGGACCAAAACGGATATCTCGCCCGTGGGCATTGACAGAAATAGAACCACCAATTGTAAAAATTGACTGTGATTGGGCGACTTTCAAGGCTAATCCGTATGGCAATACTTCCTCCTGGACATCCTCCCAAGTTGCACCAGCTTCTACACGTATCGTTTTTGCCTGCTCGTCGATGTTTATTACGTCATTAAATGTACGCATATAAAGTATAACACCATCTTCGTAATAGGTATGACCACCTTGTGAATGCTGTAACCCCGCGACCGAAATCTGTTGCCCACTTTCGTTTGCTTCTCTAACAATCCGTTGGAGAGCCGCCTGATTTTCTGCTTTAACGACCCTTTCCACTCTTTTGGGAAGAAGACCGACATAGTCCGTTGTTAAATTACTCTGAGAGAGTCCGTACTTTCTCTTCTCAATCGGGATATTCCATAAGACGACGGCAACAAATATACAAATAAGCATCCCAAGAAACCAAGGCTTTTTAATTACCTGCTTCACTTTATCCATCATGCCTCCTGTGTATTACTTTGTTTCTTCACTATATTTTAAGTCGTTTCATTTTTCCTTCTGGACTTGTTCATTTTGTGAACTTGACACTTTTTGATAAATATATGATATTCCTAGCAACACTAAACCGAAGCAGAAATAAGCGAGAATTTTACTCGTTTCCGTCAAAAATCCGAGGTCAAAGAGAAATAACTTCCCCGTTGAGAACAGTGTTAACCCCAGCCCGATACGACGAACATACACATATTTTCTTTTAAAACCGTATAAAATATAACCAACAGCAACTGCTAGGAATATCAAACTTATCACAAAACTAACATCACCTAACTGGAATTGAACGTTAAGAAATGCCGCTAATACCGCAATAAAGTAGATGGATAGAATTAGTGGATACAACTCTGCATTTTTATATTGTCCACGGATATAAGCCATTAAAAGATCACGACCTGTCGCATAAATCAAGAAGTTAAATCCAATTAAGATCACCAACGCGATGTAATCGGTAAACGTATTCTGATCCACCTAAAGCTGGGATTGTCAACGTCACAAGTAGCCCAACCAAACTTCCAATCACGTATAAAAACAAACAGAAATAACTTACCATTCGATCGTACAAAAGAGGGATTTTCTTGAGAGCATAGCCAAATCCAACAGAAATAAACGAAAATAATAGCCATTGATAAAAAGAAAAATGCTCATAATAATCTGGTACGTTCTGGTTAAATACATACGCACTTTCATAAATAACGTATACCCATAGGTTCACAAGCGTAAAATATTTTAATCCTCTAATAAATCGGGCAAATCCATTAAAGTGTTTCGTACTCTCTTTTTTCATCTGATCTAGCACATAATAAACCATCACAATGATTAAACCAGTCATGATAGCAAAATACCTAACATGAAAGAAGTCAATTCTTTGAACATGAAGAACATTCATGTATTGAAGGATTTCAAGTGAAAACGTTGCGACCGTCAATCCAAAAACAGCCCAGCCTGCTTTTTCAAGTAATGCTAGCTTGCAACGATTAGCGTAAAGCATAATTACAATACTTTCGACTAACCATCCGATAGCCAACCATTCAATCCCGAACTGAAAAGGAACTACTAAAACAGCAAACGTTATCGATGTACCGTAAAATAGTACCCTTGTTTGCTTTTCGTTTGCCATCCTGTGTTCAACAAATCTTCCTAATCCAAAGTAAATAACGCCGAAACCAATGGCCAATAGTCCTCTGAAACCATCCCAGCCTAAACCATTAAAAAGATGATAAATGACTGCACAACTTATCGCTGTGTTAAAAGCTAACACTGTCACATCGATCCATTTTAATGAAACTTTATATGTCAACGGATACCCAATCGTTAATATTAAATAGAGTAGGAACGTTAAAATTGTATAAGCCATACTAATTCCACTGTTTGCGGAAAGTGCAATCAAAATGAAAAATGATGGGATGTTTAATAGAAAGCTAATATAGTGTACGAGGTTCCACTGTTTTTGAAAGGAGATCCATAAAATTGATCCGCTCAGTATAAGCAAATAAGTCATCGCTGCCGTTACCGCATATCCTTCTAAACCGAAAGAAAACAAATACGAGTGGAATATATCCGCCTACTAATCCAAATGTACAAATTGTTTTCGATTCATAACGAAGCGAAAGAATCACCGCAGTAACCGTAATTAACATGGAAATTAACAAAGCAACTGTAAGTCCAATAATCTCTAATAAAAAATAACTAAAGAAAACGGACCCATATAATACGGCTATCCCTCCACCGATAACACCGAGCGAGAAGGTCTGTCTGTCCCTTCGATACAAGCTTTCTCCGCCAATGAGCATAAGGATACCGAGAACTGAAAACATACCACCTTTTAGGTAATCATTGAACCAGGTTGTATAGGAATACCTGAAGGCCGCCGCCACACCAAAAATAATTAAAAGTATGCCTAGCTTATTGATCACATTTAACCCTATTTTCATTTCAAGGCGGTTTTGCTTCATTCGCTTTTGAATGACATCCTCCGACACGTCCTCTTTAGCCAACTTTTCATAAGTACCTGAAAAAGAATGCAATAAATCCTGCTCTTCTTTGGCAAGCAAGGCCTGTTCCTTTAGAATCATGTCATCAACTTCGTTTGATAAACCTTGTAATTTCAGCTTCATTGATTCTTCGTCATCGCGAAACAACTTCGAGATGCGTTCTTTTAACTTTTCAATTTCTGTTTTTGATACCTTTTCAAAATCGGATAATTGATCACGCGTAGGTTCTATCTTCGTACCGAAATACATATGTAATTTTTCCTTTGATACTTTTAAAATATTTGTTTTTTCATCTAGTATTTGATCATGCAATGCAGTCCGTAACTTTCGATTCTCACTCTCGGTATGATGAAATTTCTCTTTTAATTCTCGCAATTTTTCGAGATAATCCCTCGTGTCTTTACGTAATTTTTCATTTTCTGAAAGGACATCACTGGATTCATATTCTTTAACAACAACATCAAACTCACCAGCGAGCTTATCCTGCTTTGCTTTTAGTTTTCTTAATCTCTCTTTGATATCGTCCATTCTTTCACCTCACCATTCTGGTATTCTATTAGAAACGAAACGATAAAGCAGAATTCTCTTTTCATTTTAACATATTCTTCCATCACTTTGGCTTTCAGACAGAAAAAAACGAACTGCATGTGCACAGTTCGTGTTCGCATTATATTGTCGTTGAGAGTAATTTCCTTCCTATGAAAAAATGTTCCTTCTCGTTTTTCAGGTAAATAAATAAGGATAGGAAAAAGTTAATTAGCTTCAACTTTTTCCTATCCTCACCTTGTTTTTTATCTGGACCAATTAATGATCATGGCTTTCTTCCGCAGCCATGGCATCAGCTTTCGTTTCATGAACCGTTCCATATGGATGTTCAGGAGGCGCGTAGATCGAGTAAAGTTTAATTGGTTGATTACCCGTATTCGTTAGGTTGTGCCATTTTCCAGCAGGTACCATAATCGCATAGTCTGCATAGGCTCTTTCTTGAAAATCCAACTGGTCTTGGCTATCCCCCATTTGTACGATTCCTTGCCCTTCCTGGATCCGGATAAATTGATCGAGGTTTGGATGAAGTTCTAAACCAATGTCATCGCCAACATCGATACTCATTAAGGTTACTTGCAAATGATCACCCGTCCATAAAGCAGTGCGGAAAGTGTTGTTCTGCGTCGTAACCTCTTCTATATCAATGACAAGAGGTTCTGTACCATAATCATTTAATCGATCTGCCGCTTCATCATTTAAAGACATCATCCTCGTCGCATTCTCTTCTTCCCCATGCAATACCCCTAAAAATACATTTTGAACGTGAGGATTCTGCGTTAGTAAACTGCTTTTCTGATAGTCATCAAACCCCTCTAATTCTGCTTCATAAGCTTTTCGTAAACCATCTTCATAACTATGAAATGGAATATTTTCAACCTGATACTCGGGCTGTCTTCCAGTAACATTCGTATAAAGATTAGTAAGTTGGGCCACATGAACTTTTTTCAAATCCAACGCTTGAAGAATCTCATTCCTATGCATTTGATTTGGTGCCGTATTTACTAATCGTGTATAGAAATCAAAAGCATTAGCTTCTCTTTTTACCCCAGCAAGGATTGCTTCCGTTACTTTTTCATTTAATCCTTGACTATTTCTTAACATATCGTCTGAGTTATAATTTGGCGGATTAACGTAATAAGGATATGGATACGAGTTATGGCCATAATTCATGTTCTCATCATTCCCTTCATCGTTTCTAAAAACATCATATGCCTATGCTCCGAGAAGGTAGGTCGTATCATCCTATCTTATAAAACTAGAATTGGCGGTGTTACTTAAATTAATTAGGCACACTACATAGTAAATTCAAACATAGGTTAATGTGTATTTACGAAAAAAGGAGCTGGTTTTATGCATCATTATAATAATTATCCATCTTTACCTAACCCACACTATGGAAATCAAGTACAACATTCTTATCACCATCCACAGCCATACCCCGCCCAGCAAACACAACATTTAAAACAACATACTTTGTCCATGGTAGAACCTTTTGTTCAATACGGTCTTCAAGAAGCTCAAGTTACCTCACATCTCCATGCCATGAGGGAAGTAGCAGCCATCAGTTATTTAATAGGAAAAGGCTATGATCCACAAACAGCTTACCTGACAGTAGAATCTTGGGAAGTAAATGAGGTATTCTAACAATAGTAATAGAACATTATAAAGGCAGAGAACCATTGTTCTCTGCCTTTACATTTATGTGATTGTCCCCACTTATTTTTCGTTATCTTTTTTATGTCTATCTGGATTATCTGACTTCGGTTTTTCATGAAGTTTGATGATATCTTGATTCATTTGTAAAGTGGAAGAAGGCAAATTATTATTTAATGCAGCTTCTTCGTTTAGTTTTTCATCTTTCGCCATGTGAATTTTCCTCCAATACAATTCAGGATAATTGATTCACTTATTGTGTCCTGTTTTGTTTATTTGATGTATAAAGATCATGGTAGTTATTACTCCACATTTTGACTACTTAATCTACTTACAATAAAGGGGATGTCCTTTAAATCACTCACTATAAAATCTGCTTTAACATTATCCCATTGATCACTTTGTTTCCATATGCTTTTCATACCAGCATTTCGAGCAGTTTTTACATCATTTATCGGGTGATCACCAATATAAACAGATTCTTTAGGCCGGACCTTAAGTTGACTTAGTACCTTATTAAAAATTTGAGGTTCAGGCTTTTTCATACCTTCCCATTCCGATATAAGAATTGTGTCAAAGTATTTTTCGATACCTAAAGCTGTAATATTGTTCATTTGAAACTGTCCTTTTCCATTAGTAATCATTCCGAGGCTAAGGTTTTTATTTTTCAATTCTTCTAACATGCTCACGAGATTAGAAAAAGGGACACAGCTAAGTTGAAATTGATTAATATAATCTTGTAGAAATTCTTCCCAAGTGATCCCTACAATCTTAAATTCCTCGACTAAATGTTTGTAGACCTTATCCTTCCAAACATAACCTCTGTGATCAAGTTCTATAAACCTATTTATGTATTTATCTTTTGGGATATGTTTTAACCATTTATTGAGTCGCTCATATTGTTTATCAATAAAAACCCTTACAGAAGCATCTCTGTTTAGCAAAGTTCCATCTAAATCGAATACAACAGCCTTAATCATATTACCCACTCTCCTTCAGGTCATTCCTTTTGATTTTCTGATAATTTCAGAGTATTTTTGGCTAAGATCAAAGTTTTTGAAAATCCTAATAAAGGTATTTTTTCAACTTTTTAACCTAGTCAAAAAGTTTTGTAATCCGGTCTTCAACGTTTATAACACTTTTATTGCATCTAGTATTAATGAAGGAAAAACTAATTTATCTCCTTGATTCCTCGGATCAAACCTTTTGGAGCGGAATATAAAACCATCCTTTTCGTCCCAGTGATTAAAATGGAATTCGCCTTTTTCATCAAAATATTCAAGTAATCTCACTGCAAAACCGGCAGTTTCAAACATTGCCGATAATGTTTTATAATTATGAACTATTTTATGACTCGCAGCAGGGTGATCTTCAGATCCAGGTCCCCCTACTTTAACTGTATTCTGGTAATCGGTATTTGGAAAGTATCCATCTGGTACAGCACATCGAATATAACCAGATGGCTTTAGATAGATATAACAAAGCTTTGCTGCATCTAGACCATCTATGTATGTAAGGTGCTCCCAGACATGCTCAGCTAAAATAGCAGTTATCGAATGATGAGAAAACATCTTATTCCACGTTGACAGATCTGTTAGATTCAGTTCATCCTCCTGCGTATGTAACCAGCCAGGATTATTGTTGTACTCTCCTGCTTCAACCACAACATTCACTTCTTTTATCATCGTTTCACCTCTCGATTCAGTACATGGGGACGGTTCTCTGCTTCCTTTTTATTTCTTCAATAGTTTTCAAGAAATTATCTAAGGATTATTTTTTGCTTGCCTTAGACTTTAATAATTTATACAGGAGATATCCAACGCCTCCGACAATTCCTGCAATAAATATTGGAAATAATATATTTAATGACATCTCATCCCCAGCTTTCTGTGTTTCTTACAAAGAAAATGACTCACTCATAACATAAAACCTGCGATTACCTTTTATGTTTGTTTCTTTGTATTAAATGTTTGTTAATAATTAATTTTGCTCTTTTATCTAGACTAGAAGGTAATTCACTCAAAGAATAGTATTTTAATTCTATACTTTCGCCATCCATGCTTAATTCCCCATATGTATTTTTCGCATAGAAAACACAAATTACGTTATAGACTTCATCGCCATTAGGATATTTAAAATAAAGTTCTTCACCTGACATTGTATCCATAAACTCAAATCCAATTGCTTTCAGTCCCGTTTCCTCAAACAGTTCTCGTTCAGCAGTTTGTTCTAAACTTTCACCAAGTTCCATCGCTCCACCTGGTAACCCCCATTCTTTTGTATCCGACCTATGTTGAAGTAAAATCTCTTTCTTTTCATTTAAAACAATAATTGTTGAACCAACTAAAATAAGTGGTCTATTTCCTACAAGATTTCTAATTTCCCTTGTGTAATCTGCCATACTATTTCCCCTCCACCTTAGTGATTAAAATTTCAAATCCTACTATATCCCTACATAAATCCATCTATATATTTACCATCAAATTTGGTAGCCCAAGGGTTGGGCTCAATAGATTCATAGAAGTTCTGAATAACACATTTAAATGGATTATTTAACAGCGTTCAAAGTCACTGCAACAATTTCTGGCCTATTAAAAATCCTTAACGGAATGCTATTTCCGAGTCCTCTATTTATAATCATAGTCGTATCAGCTGCATTGTATTTCCCGGAAGTGTACGTTGGAAATAATCCTTGGTTTGGAGCAACCAAGCCACCCACGAATGGCATTCTAACTTGTCCACCATGTGAGAAAACTTGCTATGCAGATCAGATAATTGAACTATTTTATAACCATTAAAACTTTGTGGAAGTGTATCAGAACTAATACTGTATTCAGTTGTAACAATGGCATTGTTTTGATAATAAAAAAATAAAGGGATAAAACAATTCCAATCAAAAGGAATAACCAACTCCTTTTAGATTTATTCTTCAATTTTTGCCTCCTCTATATTTCCTGAAAGACTCAGCTTCATTGGATTTTTACTAAATCAACCAAACAAGGGGGCGGTTGTCTTGGAGTGGAAAAACCACCAAGCAATTCAGTGCAGATAGTAACAGCTTTATTTTCGTCAACTAATTTATTAATTGTATTATTTAAACTATGAGTACCGTTATATCTAACCTGTAATCCTTCTAAACAGGAGCTAACAAGAAGGCTTAAACCAAAACCTCTCTCTAATACGATCTAATTTTCTTTTAATTCGACAAATCAAAGTATAATACCTTCTAAATACAGGAATAAAAGGGGGAAACAAGGAAGAATAGCTCACTACTTCCATATTCGCTGAATGGAACAGCTCTAAAAACATAAAAACAGCCATCATCAACGTGTTGGTGTTGAGATGACCGTTTTTTATGTTTTGTTTCATTTTTAACCAAGAGTTCTTGCTTTGTTTTAGTTACCCTCTCGTGTGTGCTTATTTCAATATATCCACCTCTAGACTTTGTAAGATCTCCTTTTCTATTCCGCAGCCTATGCTCTCGCTTCTTTAATGCTCTGCTCTTTGCCATTGTTAAACCACTCCAGTTAATACAATATGGAATATTATCCATTAAATGTATCCATTTTTTAAAACTATAACACAATTGTTTAAACAAAAGTCCAAAAGCTTAAAGTTAAACAAATAGCATTTGCTACTCTCTATAAATTCTTTTTCCTCTATTTTAATGAAGTAATCCCGCAAAGGTACTTTCGGCATTGTTCATTTAATGATCCCAACTCCGTTCGTGTCGAATAACTCTAATTCCTTATCCAGTAAAGCCACTCCCTAAAAGAAACTTGGCAAACTCAGCAAGGCATACCACACAAAACCGTTAGGAAAGAATTTATCGTTTATTATTTCGGCGTATCAAAAATCTAATCATACTATGGTGAGATGTTGAGAGTTTCATAAGAGAAGACCTACATCAATTCAGGCTACGGGTCATATTCTAGGGTAAGTTGAATCGATTTTCTTTCTTGCACTCCAATTATTTTATCTGCTAAGCATGCGCCATGTCTATCCACACAGAAATAATGTAATAGATTGTCTGTTCCTTCAATAACCCAAAAGGAAACAGAGATCCCCCTATTTATTTTAACATAAAATTACAATTCCCTTTTAGTTAATCAAAATTAACATAGCAAGTAAATGTCGAATATATAAGAAAAAAAACCAAATCATTATCTGATTTGGTTTGCAATTTAGTATGTTATTTGTATTTTTGACCTTTTTTGACCTATTTCATATCCTCACTTATTCTTCTTCCACTACTTCACTCTGAATTTCCTCTACAATCCACTTTTCTCCGTTGTAAGTTAGTACGTAAATCATAAACCTATGTCCTAATAATTCGTTGTTCCACTCTTAAATCACATGATATTCTTCGTCGTTCACTTTTTCTAGTTCATATGGTTCTGTTTCCTTAAGCCATGTAGGTCCATCCTGCGGGAGGAGAGATACATTGCCATCCTCTTCCTTAAAATAAGCATCTGTATACCAGTTCGCTAAATCATCAGACATGATCGTTTTGAAGTGACTAGTTAACGCTTGTTTTGATTCGAAATCAGGCAGGTTCCCTTTATTCTCTTTCGCGTGATTTTGTATCTCTAAAAAAGTTTCCTTATATTCAGCCATGACTTCCTCAGCTTTCGGTTTGGTCACACGATCCTCTTCCTCTAAATTCCCTTCATTTTCACTGTTTTCATTCTCTGGTTCATTTTCCCCTATATCCGTGTTTTCGTTATTTTCGACAGTTCCATCCTGAGCTTGATTCTCTTCCTCTGGTTCAGGAAGATCTTCATTTTGCTCTTGTTCATTTGATACTTCATTGGAATCGGTTGTTGAATCTGTCGAGTCATTATCTGTATTTACATCCGTATTGTTTGAAAAAAGGATAATAATTAAAAGTATGACAGCTGCACTGATGATTCCCACCGCTAGCTTTTTTAAATTGGTTCCTTTCATCATTTTCGTTCAACCGCCTTTCTACTTTATTTAAAATTGTAGCTTACTTATATTTTTCCACAATAAGTTATTTAAAAAACATGGTAAGACATAGGGACGGTTCTCTGCTTCAAAACTAGTATCTCACCTGTGGAGAGCTTCAAAAAAGACACTAAAACAGACCCTTCCCTAAAGAAAGAGCCTATTACCCTTGAGTTAAAAGTTTCTTCTATAGATTCGATTCATATCGAAGCAGAGAACCGTCCCACTGTTTCCTATAGATACCGAACCATATGGTGTTCATCAAAATATGTATTTTCAAATTTCAAGGCTCTTTCTTCTGTACCAAACACGTTAAATCCTTTAATTGAATATAGTTTTATTGCTGATTCATTTGTTGTACAACCGATAAATAAATTTGTTCGATTTCCGGTAATTCCTTTGCCTGTTCAATAACTTTTGAGAGCAATGCTTTACCAATGCCGCTACCTCGTTTTCGCGGAGTTACGTACATAGCTACAACATTCGCTCGATGTCTCATTTTCACTAATTTTTCCTTAACTAACGTAACTACACCGACGAGTCGAGAATCTACAAATACCCCAAACGTAACAGCATCTTGTGACGAATCAAATCTCTCTTTATACTTTGCTGCGGTTTGATCTTTCTCCTCTTCAAAACTAGATCCGAATGCTTCCGGACTTTGTTGCAGAGCCTCCAACCTTAACATCAAATAATCCTCAGCGTCTCCTGAACCTAATATTCTAATATCCATACTATTTCCTCCAAATCAAGGGACGGTTCTTTGCTTCCTAAAAGGAAGCAG
>NZ_JBIMEV010000085.1:0-14125 GCF_051262595.1 Salipaludibacillus sp. CF4.18 | reverse complement strand
AACTCTCTTCTAACCACCCAGCTTTCAAGAGCAAGTTGATAAGCAAAGGGACGGTTCTCTGCATCATTTTAACGACTTGGGTGATGGGTTGTAGATAAGGTATAAGGTCGGATTTAGGTCTATCACTTGCTTTCAGTAAGATCACACATCTGCAAACGGGCCAGAGAATACAAAAAGCACCGCATTTGCGGTGCAATTAGTTATACATTTTTACTTGCATTTTCTTTTGCAAAATAAGGTTTTGCGATAGGTAACGAACCGGTTAGAAGCACATAGTGGAATTTGAATCAATGCATGTCATAAAACCAATGAATGCTTAATCGTATTGAGAAAGAGGTATGTGTCATATCAAGTCAAGAAATAATGAACTAAGAATGTTTTGTTTTATTAGGTTCATTATTATTTATACCAAAGACAGATAATACCCTTTCTGAATTATGAAAATGTTATTTCACCCTACTTTATACTTCTTCTAAAAAAGGAAAAGAATTTTGTCCCCCATCTTTTGTTACAGTTATCGAACTTACTTTTGTAGCGAATGCCATACTTTTTTCAATGTCCCAATCTTGATATAAAGAATAAACAAGTGCGCTAGTATACGCATCTCCTGCACCAGTTGAATCTACACTATTAACTTCAATGGCGGGAGTAAAGTAATCTCTGTGACCATCATAAGCTACTGATCCTTTTTTACCTAAAGTGACAATGGTTAAGCCGTTGATTAAGTTATATAAATAATGACTTGCTTCTTGAGCTTCTTGGATGGATTGTACGTTATTTTCAGTATAAAAAGAAGCTTCTGACTCATTTACGATTAAACAATCAATAAACTCATACATTTTTTTTGTTATTTCAGTCGCTGGAGCTGCATTTAAAATAATATAGCAATCATATTTCCTTGCTAAGGACATTGTATATTCAATTATTTCTATTGGTGTTTCTAATTGAAATATCATTATTTTACTTCTTCTGATAATATCTTCCGCCGCATTTATATCTGAAAATGATAGTTCAAAATTTGCCCCTCTTAAAATAGTACTATAGTATTCTCCGTCAGGCATGATATGAACAATCCCCATACCGCAGGGATCAGACCCTTTTTTTATATACTTAGTATCAACATTACTTTTTTTTAATTCATTAATCATTTTAGTGCCATAGATATCGTCACCTACTTTACCAATCATAAAAGTTTCCAAACCTAACCTACCACACTGTGCTGCTTGATTAGCTCCTTTACCTCCGCATAACTCTATTAATTTATCTCCCACATAAGTTTCACCTAATGTAGGCATCCTTTTTTGTTTAACTAAAAAATCATAGTTTAAGCTACCTAAAACCGAAACACAGTCTTTCATTTATCTCACTCCTTCATATAATAAAACTCTCTCAATTATCAAAAAAACGTGTACTTTTAAAAAAGCTTATTTATTTGTTTTTTAATCGTTGATTCTCAACCGCAGAATTAGTTCTCTTTAAATTATTATAGGTTTTATCATAATTGGCTAATACAACTGAATTATATAAGGCATCTAATATATTTAAATGAACAATTCGTGTTACCGCGTTTTCTCCAGTAAGAGGAGAGTTATTAGCATAAGAAACTAAATTTATATCGGAATTTTCAGTTATAGGACTTTTAACATGGTTAGTGACGCAAATTGTAGTTGCCCCCACTTCTTTAGCAGTTTGTAAAGCATAGTTAACAGCTGCTGTTGAACCAGAGTGGGATATTCCAATAGCGATATCATTCTCTTTTAATAAAGATGCTGCCATAGATTGCATATGAGTATCACGGTAGGATTGGGCATCTATACCTACTTTTAGGAATTTATGAGCAATATCATCAGCAATAGTGCCAGATCCACCTACACCCAGTAATAGCACTTTTTTTGCTTTTAAAAAAGCATCTACAGCTCTCTTAAATTCTTCTTTATCAAACCCTAAAAGTGTATCTTGTAAAGCGATAATCGAATTATTAAATACCTTCTTGAAAATATCCTCAAATTCATCACTTTCATAAAATTCTTCTTGATAATATTCATCTTCATTTAATGAATATTCAGAGAGAATTTTTTTCAATGTTAAATAGCCCTCACATTGCAGTTTTTTACTTAACTTAACAATTGTAGCTTCACTTACTTTAAGTTTTTCAGACAAATCACTTATCGTCATTTTACTTAAATCTGCATAATTACTAACTATAAATTCAGCAATTATTCGTTCTTTTTGGCTCAACGACGGTAAAATACTGCGAGCATAGATAATAATGTCGCGACCATCTAAAACCCTCTTGCTTGCATTCATTACAGCACCTCCATGTTATTCAATTAAATCAATTATATAATAAACAAACAAAAGATTCAATTTAATAAAGTTTACTTTATTTTTTTAATAAATAAATAAATAGATATAAAAATACGTTTTTATCAATAAAAATAGATAAAAATTTACTTATTGACAACAATAAATAAATAATATATATTTTACTTAGAACGAAATATTCAGAAAGTTTACTTGTTTCTGTTTAAAAATAAAGGAGGCATTTATGAAGGACTTAAAATTTTCAACTAGATTAAATTCATTTTTTACAGATGTCGGTAGTTTTTGGGGGGATAAAAAGGAGCATATTTCTACCCTTGATTTGATTGAACGATTATCTCACGTTAAAGGAATTACACATGTGGAATTGAACTATCCTCAGCACTTTAAAGGTCATACAGTGGAAGAAATTAAACATAAACTGGATGAAGTAAATTTAAGTTTGAGTGGTATCGCTTTAAGATATGACAATACTTTCTTTAGGGGGGAATTTACAAATAGTGACGATAACCTACGAAGTAAAGCTGTAACAATTACGGAAGAAGCTGTTGAAATTTGCGGGGAATTAGGAGGATCAGTTACAACTATTTGGATGGCGAATGATGGATTTGATTATTCCTTTCAATTAAATTATCAAGAGGCTTGGAATATGCAAGTGGAAGCAATTCGTGAAATAGCAAAAAAATATCCCGATTCAAACATTAGTATAGAATATAAACCATATCAACCTCGAGCATTTACTTTATTTAACGATATTGGAACAACTCTACTAGGTATAGAAGACATTAAGTGTGATAACGTTGGGATCACTTTAGATTATTGCCATATGTTGATGAAAAAAGAAAATCCCTCATTTTCTCTATCTTTAGCTCAGTCAAGAGGGAAACTTATGGGAATCCACTTAAATGATGGATATCAGGATAACGATGACGGTATGATGTTCGGTTCAGTCCATTTCATGCAAACCTTAGAATTTGTCTATTATCTTAAAAAATATGACTATAAAGGACTGATTTACTTTGATACTTTCCCAATCAGAGAAGATCCGATTAAAGAATGCGAGATGAATATTCAGATGTTCAAAAAGTTATACCAATTAGTAGATGGATTAGGATTAGATAAAATTGATCAAATTGTTAAAGATAAAGATGCTGTTAAGAGCCAAGAGTTACTATTAGGTATCTTAGATAAGGCCGTTTCCAAAACAAAAATAGAAATTTAAATTGCTAATAATTTATTTTTAAATACAGCTTCTTGTTAATTTATTTCTCACATTGAGCAAGTGGTATAAATAAATAACTATTTTACAATTACCAAATAATGTTTTTCAAATAGGAATCTTATTTATGCCATTTGTTCAGTAAAAAACTATATTACGGGGGTATGATGATGAATTCTTTTAAGCGTAGTCTGTTTTCAATTTTTGTAATCGTTTCCATTTTGTTGGTAGGTTGTTCATCAGAAACAGAAACTGGCGGCGATAACTCTACAAGCAATGATAACGAAGAAGAGGAAGTAAACTTAGTATTTTCAACAATAAGTGGTGAAGGTTTGGTTCGATGGGAAGCAGAAATTAATGCATTTGAAGAAGAAAATCCTAATGTAACGATAGAACTGAGAGAATATGATGATGATTATTATAATCAAAATGCAGTGAGACTTTTCAATTCAGATGAAAGACCTGATGTTGCTTGGTTTTGGGCTAATGGATTCTATCATGATATAGTCGAATCTGGCGCACTTTTACCACTAGATGACCTCTATGAAAGCGAAGGTTGGAACAATGTATTAACAGAACAAACCATTGAGACTCATACTTCTACAGATGGTAATATATACTCTGTACCTGAGTCCGTTGTTTTAAATCCAATTATTTTTTATAACAAAAAAGCATTTTCAGAAGCTGGTCTTGAAGAGCCAGAGACCTTTGAGGAGTTTCTTACGTTTGGAGAACCGGTGAAAGAAGCTGGGTATATACCATGGACATCTGGAATGTTCAATCCTAGTCAAGCTACTGCATTATTAGATATCGCTGTTAAACGTACTGTTAGTCCAGAACACTACCAAAGATTATTAGATAAGGAAGATATGGATTATACTCACCCTGACATCGTTGAAGCATTTCGTTTAATGCAAGAGATGGGATTCAATTTAATGCCTGAAGGTGTAGCCGGAACTGGAGCTGATGAAGCTAGATCGCTTTTTGCACAAGAGCAAGCAGCTATGTATAGTGATGCTTCTGTTAACGCAGGTCCTGGTATGTTGGGTAGTGAACTGCCTGAGGATTTTGAATTAGGATCTTTTTTCTATCCTGAAGCACGTGAAGATGCAGGAAAAACAATAGGTTATTATGATGGTCAAGCACTTATGGCACTAAATGATACAGGAAAAGAAGAGTGGGCAAAGAAATTTTTGGCATTCATTATGAGCAAAGAACGCCAGCAATTAATAGGTGAAACTGCTTCTAACTTCCCTGCAAGAACAGATTTATCATATGAGGATATTGAAGAAACATACTCAGCTGTTGAAGCAGATATGTATGAATCAATGCTTGAAGAAGGCACCCATATCATTTTTAATACGGTAATGCCTGGAGAATATAGACCTGCGGCAGTCCCATTAATTCAAGGTTTGATCATGGGACAATACACACCAGAAGAATTCGCGGAAGAATTTAACGATATGGTAAACCAAGTGCATGAATAAACAAGTTGTGTTGAATTCGTCATATATTGACGAGTTCAACACTTGCATAAAGAAAGGAGACTATTCATGGATAAAAACGTTAAATTAGCAGATATGAATGAATCACCTAATATTTTTTTTCGTTTTTTGTATAATTTTAAAAAACATAAAATAGCTTATCTTTTTATTCTTCCCTCTATAATTTTAATATTAGCCGTAATGATAATTCCGTTAATTCATTCCTTTAGCATAAGCTTTTATAAATGGAATGGATTCAGTGAGGCTGAGTTTGTTGGGTTTAGTAATTACATTCAATTACTTTCTGATAGCCAATTTTGGAACGCCTTACTAAACAATTTAAAGTATATATTTCTATTTGGCACTTTCACTATAATTTTTGGTTTTTTATTCGCTGTTGCTATAGATAGACAACTTGTAGGATGGAGAATTTATAAATTTGTCTTCTTTATACCTGTAATGTTAATTACAGCAGTGATCGCAGCTCTTTTCTCTAAAGTTTTCGAGCCAAGCTTTGGTATTTTAAACTCATTTTTAAGATCAATTGGTTTAGAATCATTTACTCAATTATGGCTAGGTAATCCTGATCTTACAGTATATTCAATCATCGCTGTGGCAGTATGGCAAATTTCAGGATGGACGATGTTATTATTTTTATCTGCAATTGAGGGAATACCCACTGAAATACATGAGGCAGCAACACTTGACGGAGTTTCTGGATGGCAGCGGATGATATACATTATTATTCCAATGGTCAAAAGAATGGGTTACGTAATAATAATGCTTCAGATAATAAATTCACTGAAAACATTTGACCTTATTTGGGTAATGACTGGCGGAGGACCAAATTATGCTTCTGAAGTTTTGGGAACCATTTTATATCGGACAGCTTTTTCTCAACAGAACTTTGGCTACGCATCTTCGATATCCGTTTCCATGACAGTTATTGTAATGATAATCTGTATATATTATATAAAAGTATCCAAATTGGCTAAATTAGAAGGGTAGGTGATATTGTGATCAAACAAAAATTAACTAAAACAATCGTTTATTCGTTTTTAATTATTTGTACACTTTTAGTAAGTTATCCTTTATTTTATATGTTTCTTACTTCTGTAAAATCACACGCAGATATATTGCAAAATCCTTTTGGATTACCAGAGAAGTTTCAGTTTTCTAATTATATAAATGCACTAGTTTCTTATTCAATGGGGCCAGCTTTGCTTAATAGCATCATGGTTACTTTAGGGTCTTTAATCATACTAGTTTTAGTTGCTTCACTTGCTGGTTATGCAGTAGCAAAAAAAACATTTCCAGGTAATAAGATATTTTTCATTAGTATGGTTGGGTTTATAGCAATTCCTGTACACGCCCTAGTAGTTCCACTTTATTATTTTGTTGAAAGTTTAGGTTTATCTAATAATTTATTTGTTTTGATGATTTTGTATGTCGCATTTCATTTACCTATTAGTATATTAATTATGAGAACATTTTTTGAAAATGTTCCAAATGCAGTCGAAGAAGCTGCTAGAATAGACGGATGTAGTGAGTTTAGAATATTTTGGAATATAGCATTACCTATGACAAAAGTAGGTATGGCTACAGTTGCGATTATTAATGTTATTACAATTTGGAGTGAATATCTGTTTGCTTCTGTTCTACTAACTAGACCAGAGGCGCGAACACTCCCTGTTGCTGTAGGCGCTATAAGTTCAGGAAATTCAGGATTTGATCAAGGTATATTTTTTGCATCGCTAGGAATTGCAACAATTCCAATGTTAATTGTTTACTTTGCCTTCTCAAAGCAAATTACAAAAGGAGTTGCTTCAGGAGCTGTAAAGTAATCTTCACCTAGAATAACGAAGGAGTTACTTAACCTTTTTGTTTACTTAAAAATAAGCGTCAAATAACCATCTAATGAGACGGTTATTTGGCGCTTATTTTGTATGTCGGAAAAGGGTATACCCTTTTAGGGGTATGAACAGGGTCATTAATCTATGGGCCACACATTCTCAACTCCATAAACCTCCCTAAATTATTATTTTATTGTGAATGATACTGATTTTATAAATGCTTCTTCAAATCATCGCCACAATAAATAAGTATCGACAAAACTCCTCCGCGTCTTTATCGATTTTAGCGAGATCGACTCTGTATTGCTTCAGGCTCTCCCAATTCACTAATGGATTGTAACTCTCTTCTAACCACCCAGCTTTCAAGAGCAAGTTGATATCATTTCGAAACATGGAAGGGAGCCTATTTTTCAGTTCCTCTTCTTGAGTCTCATCATTTACCCTTACGGTAAATCATCCATCTGGATCAGAATTTGGTTCCATGCTTCATTTTCGCGGCTGGCGTACTAGTAAAGACGGCCCTGACCCCGGTGCGGTGAAGTGTTAAATCAGTACCTTGGCACTTACTGGTACAATCTTGTGGCTGTAATCACATCAAAGTTGTTGATATAAAAATGTGTTAGTGCCAATTTGATAATTTTAACGCCATTTTCAACATTTCTCTTTTGATTGGGGCGACCTGGAGCACAGAAGAGCAGCTCAAAAGTATAGTGACGAGATAACTCTTAGAGCTGTTTCGCAATCATTTTTACGCTTTCTCCAGCTAATACCCGAGTAACAGGGACGAATTTGAGTCATGGTGAATAGCTTTAAACTTGCCTTTTATTAGCATACTGTAATAGTCTTTAAAAAAGGAATTTATGCCTGTCTACTATTATATACGGGCACAAGATGTTGCCACCCTTGCCATCTTTTTTACCAATGAACGCCAAGAGATTTACCACAGATCGCCAGTACATTTACCAATGAAATGAAAAGCACTCCTGAATAAAATAAGAAGCTCGCTTCTTTGAAATTAAAGGTAATTGAACTAACACAACCTCGTTTGTTTAAGTACACTATTTCACAATGATTTATTTAAGTAAAGTGAATATACTTTTCAGTCTTTTTAGTGAATAGACCAGATTTATTTTTTTCTCTAAAAGGTATTGAATTCCATATAAGAAAAAAGCCTTATAAAAGAAATACAAAAAGAATTGAAAATGATTTATTCGGACGAGTTGGGCAATTTTTAATTTTTCCATAACGCTCATTAAAATAAAAGCAAAGAAACCGTCTACTACTGCGTTAAGTAATATAAACTTTTTAAAGTCTCCGTAAGTCCACTTTAATATCCACATGGTACCAATTAAAAACGGACCAATATTAAAAGGAAACTCATTTGCTATATAGGAGTTTCCTTTATTATAAAAAACCCACCATTTTCGTTTTTTTCCAATTTGAACATTCCATGCTTCTAAAAGACCAACAAGAATAGCAGCTGGAAGAAATTTTTTTATATTACGCCGTCCCAAAAAAAATAAGGTTAACCAAGAGATTAAAACCATTGCAATATTAACTAACCACTGATTCTTCATTTTTAATGGCTCCTTTTGTCAGTGTTATTCGTAATCATAGTCATCTACCAGTTTACTGATAACATTTGTTCTAAAATTTTCTCCTTTATGAATATCTAAAATGCCTTTACCGTACTCTAAAAAACATAAAATCTCATCTCGGATAAATGACGCATATCTAATGGGAATTGCTCCATCAATTTAACTGTATCAAGCAACTGTTCAAGCTTTTCCTTTCCTGCATTGGTCATTGAAACAATTTTAAATCTAGGCTGATTTTTGTTTGTTTTCACAAGGATAAATCTGCTTTTTTCAAGGCGTTTGAGTAATCTTGTAACAGTAGAAGGATGCCAGCAGCCTAATTCACCGATTTTTGTAGGAGTTAATTCATTATTATTAGTTGATAAGAGAAATAAAATATGCTGTTGGGCAGGGGAGATATTAAATTCCTTCCCTATTTCAGACCACTTATTTTCCATACAAAAGTACAATGCGCGAATCATTAAAAGCATTTGTTGCTTAAGCAGTAAATTCAACTTTATCACCCTCACTTGTATTTACAATTGTAAGTACAAGTAATATTCTCTTCAAAGATTAGTTTACATATTCATAGAAGTTTTTTACTCTTTTTCAATTATTAGTTGGTACACTCTCCCAACAAAAAAAGAGCCTTACTTTTTTTGAAGTAAAGCCTTGCCCGTTAGTGTTTATTTCCTGTTCTGCTTATAATAATTTTATTTTTATACTATAGTTGAAAGAATAAGATCACAAATTGGATTTTTATTCTTTCGGTAACCTCTCCGTTCAACAAGCGCCTTCTCTTTCCATGTACACTTTTCTCGTACTGTGTATTTAATGTCCCTCTTAAAACTTTGTCGAAATCAGATTAAGTTTAACATCTTGAATTTCATAAGGACGATCCATCTTAACAATCAGGAATTCATAGAATCACACTTCGGATCAGAGTTCTTCGGAGAACTGCCCATGACTTTTCAGAAAAATGAAGGCCAAGTTATGGGACTGATCACAGCATGTATATGGTTCTTGGGCACGTAATTTCCGCAAATCCGCACATAAAAAATATTTCACACACCGTCACCCTGCTCCGCTGAAGATAATACTTACAACATACCTCATAAATTATACCTATGGTGGATACCATGTAGTATATACATAGTGATAAGTGCCTGGTAAGGATATCCTGTAATTTCGTAAGCGTTTTCATGAAAATTGGTCAAATTACAGGTGAAATTGGTGTAATAATCTTTACCTTTCTTTTTTGCCTATGTTTTCGTATATTTGTTTCTTATAACATGATCATTACCTCACATTAGGAATATGCTTATTTCTAAAGAATTTTGGTAATGTAGGATAATCTTTACATTGGGTTTTGCTTCTTTTTTTCAGTATGATTCGTTGCAAATAGCCCGTGAACGCTATGATTATACTTCACAAATGGATAATATTGCCTAGACTCTTTTTGATACAATTTATTCGAGGAGGTGACAGGTAAGTAAATAGTGCTCATTACAGCAATTGTGGTGAGAACGATTATATCAACGTTTTTATCGAATTTTGCAAGCGTTATACCGGTGGTTTTAACTACAAGTTTATATCTTCTGTACTACGAGTTTCGTAGTACACCACTACAAACACTTAAGAGAATCTCTCAAAACTAAGTATCTAAAATCCAATAAAACAGGAGGAACATTATGAAGAAACGACTACATATTTTTCTAGCATTATTAATAGTATTCACAGCGTTACCAAATGTTTTTTCGTTAGAAACATCTGCAGCTAGTAATATATCAGCTTCTCCCACAGGTTTAGAAGCGGTTGCTGGTGATGAGCAGGTCGATCTAAACTGGAATCGCTCGATTGGATCAGGAAAGTCCATGCTGTATGTAGGCTCAGGTCTACCGGCTGACGAAAAAACAATCGCACATTTAGAAACACTTGGTTTTAATAATATAACATTTAAAAATATTAAAGATACGGTAACAGAAGACGCAGATGATTTCGATATTGTCTTTGTAGGGGAAACCTCTGGGTCTGGTGACATCGGTACGAAATTTAAAGAAGTTCCTATTCCAGTAGTCTATTCAAAGGGCTGGGTAGTAGATGATGTGGAATTAAGTTATGGTGATGGCGGTCAGTCAGGTGATATTGATGGACAAACAAACTTAGTCATCGAGGATCCTTACCATCCATTAGCCGCTGGACTTAGTGGAACAGTAAAAGTATATTCGGAAGCTGGGAAAGTGAATTTTGGTACTCCTGGTGAAGAAGCAGAAGTTATTGCCACAGTAGAAGGGGACGAAGCGAAAGTTCCTATTTTTGCTTATGAAAAAGGAGCAAAGAGAGTGAATGGGGAAGAAACCGTTCCTGCTCGTCGAGTTTCTACATTCCTATTTAATGGGCAAGAGGATTACATGACAGAGGATGGCTGGAAGCTCCTTGATGCGTCGGTTGAATGGGCACTGGGAAATGCCGATGATAAGATAAAAATGCTATATGTTGGCGCTGGCTTGCCAGCAGACATCATGGGTGTACAGCATTTTCAATCATTAGGTTTCTTATCCGTTGATTTTAGAATCATGAAGGAAACGGAAACGGAGGATGCAGAAGGCTACGATATCGTTTTTGTTGGAGAGACTGCAGGATCTGGAGACATTGGCGAAAAATTTAAAGATGTTCCTATTCCAGTTGTATACTCCAAAGGTTGGGTCGTGGACGACGTAGACCTAAGCTACAGTGATGGAGGTCAATCTGGTGATATCGATGGCCAAACAAATCTTGTTATTCAAGATAGTGACCATCCGTTAGCAGTTGGGCTAAGCGGCACGGTGGAAGTTTATACACAGGCAGGGAAGGTGAACTTTGGAACTCCAGGTGAAGAAGCGGACGTGATTGCGACGGTCGAAGGTGACGAGGAAAAAGCCGCGATTTTTGCCTACGAAAAAGGTGCAAAACGCGTAACTGGTGAGCAAGTACCTGAGCGTCGGGTTTCTACCTTTGTTTTTAACGGCCAAGAGGAAGTTCTAACTGAAGCAGGCTGGAAGCTGTATGATGAATCTGTTATTTGGGCACTTGATTTAGATGAACAAGATATTGCACCGGAAAAGACATTTACGGTAAAAAGAAGTACGGATTCGGAAGGGCCATTCGAAACAATAGCTAGTGGTTTAGAGACAAACTCCTTTACAGATACAGGGCTAACGAATGGCGAAACATACTCCTACCAAATTACTTTAGTATCTCGTGATGGGGTGGAAAGTGATCCATCGGAAGTAGTAGGTGCTACACCTGTGGAGCCTCTGCCAACACCAGTTGGATTAGACGTAGACACAAGCCATGAGAAAGTTGCGTTAAGCTGGGATGAAGTTCCTGAAGCAACTTCCTATGAGGTGAAGCGTAGTACAGCTGAAGATGGATCGTATGAAGTGATTACAAGTAGTGTTACGGATACAGAATATACAGACACAGATGTATCAAATGATGTAGAGTATTTTTATGTGGTTGTTGCGAAAAATGATGTAACAACAAGTGTAGCATCTGCACCGATATCTGCTACACCAGTAGATACACGTCCTGTCATTTCGTTAGATGACAACGGAGCGTTTGTAAACGAGCAAACGTATACGGTTTCCGGTTCCATGGATAGAGAAAGTAGAGTGACAGTGAATGGAGATGAAGTCGAGGTTGGTTCAGATCTATCATTTACCACTACATTAGAATTAGAACTCGGTCAAAATACAGTATTGGTAGAAGCTGTAGATCTAGCTGGCGAAGAAGCAGCACCAATCGAGTTAACTGTTGTGTATGAAACAGATGCACCAACGCTTACTCTTGATGAGCTACCTGGGGATAAAAAAGGAAAGATGCGCCATACAGTGTATAATCCATATCAATTTCAGGTAAGGTGGATGAAGGTGGAGTTGTCATTATTAATGGAGAAGAATTTGAAATAGCAGATGACCTCACTTTTTATGCAGAGATAGATCTTATTGGAAGTCGAAAAAATATTAAAGTGAAGGCTGTGGACTATGCAGGAAATGAGTCAGCAGTAGAATCATTTACCGTTGTGCCTAAGCCTAATAAGGAGACTGTTCCTCCTGGTCCAATTCAAATCGTAAGTACCGTTGTTACGGATGAGAATACAGTAGAGGTTACCTTCAATGGTAAAGTCAAAAACCTAGATCCAAGTGACTTAGAATTAAACTCAGCAATGGGAGATTGGGAAGGCCTTAATCCAAAACTGACTGATAACTTTACGATTGTAGATACGGACACGTTTGTGAATGAAGCTGGTCAATCCGTTGTTGTTTTCAAAACGGAGGAAACAATCAACCTAGATGGAACAATAGATCGACAAATTCCAGAAGATCCGCAACATGTTCCATTATTAAAAGATTATCATTTCTCTAGCGACATGGAGGAAAATATACAACAAGCAGACTATTTACTATCATGGCAGATGGAACACGGCGGCTGGTATAAAAACTGGTTTGATACAAACTACAAGCGTATGTGGGATGGATCAGAAAGAAAATCAGAATCTTATTCTTATTCTGCTGAAATAGAAGCAGGAACAACAGATAATAATGCAACGATTGATGAAATTTTATTCATGACACTTGTATACAATGAAACAGGAGATGAACGATACAAAGAGTCTCTCCTTAAAGGGATTAACTATCTTTTAGAATCACAATATGATACTGGTGGATTCCCACAAATGTATCCCCTTGTTGGTGGATATCCAGATAACGCAACATTCAATGATAATGCTATGAATCGAGTGTTAAATGCACTATCAATAGTTGCGGAAAAAAGTTATCCATTTAACGACGACGTTGTGAGTGATGAGTTAGCTGCTGAGGCACAAGTAGCGCTTGATTTAGCGTTAGACTTTATATTAGAATCACAAATTGAAGTGGATGGAGAGTTGACTGCATGGGGTCAACAGCATGATCCTTACACGTACGAAGCAACAAAAGGTCGTTCGTTTGAGCTTCCGTCAATTTCCGGGTTTGAATCAGTAAGTGTAGTGGCATACCTTATGTCTTTACCACAAACGGAAGAAATTAAGATAGCAGTTGAAGCTGCATTACGTTGGTTTGAAGATGTGAAACTAGATGGGATTCGATTTGACCGCTTTGATGAAGAAAACATGATTTTCTTCTACGAAGACCCAGATGCAGAGACTTGGTATCGATACTATGAAATTGGTACAAATCGTCCTGTTTATGCAAACCGAGATGGTATCATGTTGCATGACTTCTTTGAACTTGAGGGAGAAAGCAAATGGACGTACATGTGGGCTGGCGACTTTGCTAGTAATCTATTAGAAGTAGCAAGCACAACAGGATACTATGAAAACCGTGCATATGTAAAGGTTGTTGGTAATAACTCAACGAACATTGCCGGAGAAACCTTGGTTGTTGGAGACTTGCATAGGGTGGAGTAGGAAACATGGGGACGGTTCTCTGCTTCATTTGAAGCGGAGGGACGGTTCCTAAATGGATCAATTGGATCTGCCAAATAAAAACGACCTAAACGTGATGATTGTTCATGTTCAGGTCGTTTTTTCATATAGGTTTATAACCTGGAAGATGTAAGGACAATATCCATTTATGTGATGTAAATTTAAATTAACAGAACCCACCACGCATCTCACAAAAGCGGACC